>JAILLZ010000060.1 GCA_024692885.1 Lachnospiraceae bacterium
ACTTGTTAAGTTGATTGAACCGCCGTATACGGAACCGTACGTACGGTGGTGTGAGAGGTCGAAAATGTCTCTATAATGAGACATTTTCTCCTACTCGATTTTATAAATGATTCTTTTCAACAATCTGTATTTTGATTATTCTTCAAGCTGTTTTCTGTGCTCCTCGTCGCGCTTTGCCTGGGAGGCAGCTCTTGGCAATCCCAATGCTCCTATAACAGCATTTTCGCTGTGAACCAGAAGCGTGTGTTCAACCAGTTTCTTTGCGTAATCTGTTTTTGGATTCTCCATGATTTCTTTGGCAGAGCCCTGCTCGGCAATCTTTCCGTTTTCCATGACGATTATCCTGTCGCAGAACTTGCTCACCAGATTGAGGTCATGACTTATGAAAACCATGGAGAGATTGTAAACTCTCTTTATATTGAACAAAAGCTGAATGATGTTTTTCTGCTCTGTTGCATCCAAAGCTCTTGTTACCTCGTCGCACACAAGTATCTCAGGCTCCACTGTGATTGCTCTTGCGACACATGCCCTCACAGACTGCCCGCCACTCATCTCAAAAGGGTAGTGCTCGAGATACTCCTGTGGCAGACCGCAGACATCCAAAAGCTCCACGGCCTTACTGTTCAGCTCTTTTCTCGGGACCTTCATAGCCTTTAGGTCATCCCTGATTCCATCCCCGATGGTGTGCTTCTGGTCAAAAGCCTCCTGCGGAATCTGATAAACCATTCTGCTGTGGAAAAACTCCTCAGCCTTTTTCTTCGGTTTAAGATCTGTTATATCATTCCCGAAAAGGATTATATGTCCCTCATCCTGCGCAAGACTTCCGGTCATTATCCTTCCCAAAGTTGTCTTTCCGGAGCCGGATTCTCCGACTATTCCCAAAACCTCGCCCATGCGAAGCTCAACACTCACGTCATTGAGCGCGAGGGTAGAAATCTTATTCTTTGATGTGTATGTTTTCCTAATATGATTTAACTCAAGAACATTGTCTGTTGCCATTATTTCACCTTACTTTGCTTCCTAATCACGATGTATTATACACATTTATTGTGTTATCGCTTTACTTTTCCTATGAAATCCTCTTTATTTGTAAACTGTGTAAATGGGTGGGATTATACGTATATGCTGACGGCTTCAGGAGACGTCGGCACTTATGCTGTTAAGGAAGCGCCTCAAGTGCCGTTCACGAGCACATTGAGGTGCGGTCTTAAGAGGATTATGTGCCGCTACGTCGGATGCAGAGCGAGAGCGTCCGTCACGCATATATGTATAATCCCACCCTTAGAAACACTTATCAATTATATTAGTAAAAAAGTAAAAACACAATTCAAGAAATGTGGTATAACAGACGCAAAGCGTCTGTTATCACATGCGGTCGTCGAATACAAATAAATTTGTATTCTCCTCGTCGCTAATGTGGTATAATCGTTTGTGATTTAATTATCAATCGGAGGAGGGTTTGAAAAATGAAATTTGGACATTTCGATGACGAACACAGAGAGTACGTCATCACAACACCGGCCACACCGTTGCCTTGGATTAACTACCTTGGAAATACCGATTTCTTTTCGCTTATTTCCAATACATGTGGTGGTTACAGCTTTTACAAGGATGCGAAGCTTTTAAGACTTACAAGATATCGCTACAATAACGTGCCGGCGGATACAAACGGAAGGTATTATTTTATTAAGGACGGGGAAAGCATTTGGAACCCTGCATGGCAGCCTGTAAAGGCAGACCTTGACTCTTATGAGTGCAGACACGGATTGGGGTACAGTCGCTTTACATCGGTGAAGGATAAAGTTAAAGCAGAGCTTACTGCTTTTGTACCTCTTAAGGAGAGCATGGAGGTAAACAGACTTGTCCTTACAAACGAATCAGACAAAGAGAAAAATCTTGATCTTTTTTCTTATGTGGAATTCTGTTTTTGGAATGCCGTAGATGACTCCACAAACTTCCAGAGAAACTTAAGCCTTGGAGAAGTTGAAGTCATCGGTTCAACCATCTTCCACAAATCTGAGTACAGAGAGAGAAGAAATCACTTTGCATATTATACGGTAAACCGCGATGTTGACGGATTTGAGACAAGCAGAGATGAATTCCTCGGCGTATACGGCAGCATTGAGAGACCTAACGCTGTTATAGAGGGAAAACTCAACAGCACATTTGCTTCAGGCGGAGCCGTAATCGGAAGCCACCATATCAAAGTAAAACTTGCTCCGGGTGAGAGCACATCACTTATCTTCCTTTTGGGATACAGCGAGAATCCAGATGATGATAAGTGGGAAGCTCCTAATGTAATAAAGAAGGACAATGCATTTGCCGCAATAAACAGATTTAAAACAGATGATCAGGTAGACGCAGCATTAAAAGCACTCCGTGATTACTGGTCAGAGATTCTTGGCATCTACAATGTAAACAGCCCGGAAGATAAATTGAACAGAATGGTAAATATCTGGAACCAGTATCAGTGTATGATTACATTTAACATGTCACGTTCCGCTTCATATTATGAGTCAGGAACAGGACGTGGAATGGGATTCAGAGATTCATGCCAGGACCTTTTGGGATTTGTTCATCTCATTCCTGACAGAGCGAGAGAGAGAATCCTTGATATCGCAGCTACCCAGTTTGAGGATGGTTCTGCATACCATCAGTATCAGCCTCTTACAAAGAAGGGAAATCTGGATATCGGTTCAGGATTCAACGATGATCCACTCTGGCTCATTGCAGCAGTTGCCGCATATCTCAAGGAGACAGGAGACATGTCCATCCTTGATGAGCAGGTTGATTTTGACAACGACCACACAAAAGCAGACACATTGCTCGAGCATTTGCGCCGCTCATTCAACTATACAAATACACATCTCGGACCACACAAGCTTCCACTCATCGGTAGAGCAGACTGGAACGATTGCCTCAACTTAAACTGCTTCTCAAAGGAGCCGGGTGAGTCATTCCAGACAACCGGACCTTCAGAGGGACCTGTAGCAGAGTCAGTATTCATCGCCGGAATGTTTGTTAAATACGGAAATGAATATGCGAACATCCTCAAACTTGTCGGAAAAGATGATGAGGCAAAGAAAGTTCTTGACGCAGTAAAAGTTGTTTATGATGCAACACTTACTGCAGGATGGGACGGAGAATGGTTCGTCAGAGCATATGATGCAAACGGAGACAAGGTTGGTTCGAAGGAGTGTGAGGAAGGACAGATCTTCATCGAGCCACAGGGATTCTGTATCATCGCAGGAATCGGTGTTGAGGAAGGACATGCAAAGAAGGCGCTTGATTCTGTTAAGGAAAGACTTGATACAAAGTATGGAATCGTGCTTCAGCAGCCATGCTACACAAAGTACTATCTCAACCTTGGTGAGATTTCTTCATACCCACCTGGATACAAAGAGAATGCAGGTATCTTCTGCCACAACAATCCATGGATCTCTATAGCTGAGGCCATAATCGGACGTGGAGACAGAGCCTTCGAGATATACAGAAAGACAGCACCTGCTTACATTGAGGATATAAGCGAGATTCACAGAACTGAGCCTTATGTATACTCACAGATGGTTGCAGGAAAAGATGCTCCAAAGCACGGCGAGGCAAAGAACAGCTGGCTTACAGGAACAGCAGCATGGACCTTCGTTGATGTTTCACAGTTTATTCTGGGTATCCAGCCTGATTACGATGGACTTAAGGTTGATCCTTGTATTCCATCCGGATGGGACGGATTCAAGCTCAACAGAAAATTCCGCGGTTCTATGTACCGCATAACCGTTGAAAATCCTAACCACGTTGAAAAGGGCGTGAAGGAAATGTATGTAAACGGAAATAAAGTTGACGGAAACATCGTGGTAGCTGAGAACGGAAAAACAGATTACGAAGTAAAGATAATAATGGGTTAATCAATAAAAAATGTAATGGGATGTCTGAAAAACGGACATCCCATTATGCATTGACACAAAATCGCAATATGTTATTATAGAAAGTGGACTTTTATATACTGATAAAAAGCAGACAGGAGGAACATCAATGAAGTCCATTGGGAAAACAGTTCTTTTGATTTTGATTACAGCATTGGCTATGCTTACGGCTTTCGGCTGCGGAAATTCAGCCGCTTCAGACAGCAGTGCTTCCGATAAAGAAGAGTCACAGACCACAGAAGAAACAGCAACCGAAACAGCAGATTCTTCTGAAGGAACAGATCAGGGTGATTACCTTAGCGGTCTGTGGACAGTGAAAATAAATGTGAAAGATTACGGAACCATAGTTTGCGAGCTTGACGCCGATACTGCACCTATTACGGTTACAAATTTTGTAAATCTTGCCGATTCAGGCTATTACAACGGACTTACTTTCCACAGAATTATTTCCGGATTCATGATTCAGGGAGGTTCACCTAACGGAGACGGCATAGGCGGTTCCGGTACAAACATAAAAGGTGAGTTTTCCGAAAATGGAGTGGAAAACAATATCAGTCACGTGAGGGGAACAATTTCCATGGCCAGATCCACTGATTATGACAGTGGAAGTGCGCAGTTCTTCATTGTCCATGAGGACAGTACATTTTTGGATGGGTCATATGCGGCCTTCGGTCACGTTACCGAGGGAATGGATATTGTTGATAAAATATGTTCCGATACACCTGTAGTGGACAGCAACGGTACTGTCGAGGCTGAAAACCAGCCTGTGATAGAGAGTGTTACTGTTGTGAGATAGAAACTGTTCAGTTTATGGAGGTATGAATGACGATACGAGAACAGATGGAAGAAAGAGAGAAAAAGCTTCTTTCGCCATATGCGGCACATAGTGTCGATTCAAAGGGAAGAGACAGGGAAGAACCACAATGTGATATCAGACCTGTATATCAGAGAGACAGAGATCGTATCATTCATTGCAAGGCTTTTCGAAGACTGAAAAACAAAACACAGGTCTTTCTTGATCCTAAGGGAGACCATTACAGGACAAGGATGTCACACACCCTTGAGGTTTCGCAGAACGCAAGAACTATTGCAAAAGCGCTTAGACTTAACGAAGATCTTGTGGAGGCCATAGCACTTGGGCATGATTTGGGGCACACTCCATTCGGCCATTGCGGCGAAAGGGTTTTGGATAAGTTTTTGGAAGGCGGATTCAAGCATAACGAACAGAGTGTCAGAGTGGTTGAAAAGCTTGAAAAGGACGGAAGAGGCTTAAATCTTACCTGGGAAGTGAGAGACGGTATATTAAACCATGAGTTGAACCTTATGCCATCCACACTTGAAGGCAGGGTTGTCAGACTTTCAGACAAGATAGCCTACACTTGCAGCGATATAGAAGATGCCATAAGGGCAAAAATCCTCACAGAGGAAGAGTTGCCAAAGGAATATACAGATATCCTTGGACATACCACCAGGGAAAGACTTAACACCTGCATTCACGACATTATTATAAACAGCGAAGATAAGGATGACATTTGCCTTTCTTCGGACGTTATGGATGCACTTATGGGATTGAGAAAATTTATGTTTGAAAACGTATATACCAATCCTATAGCTAAAGCAGAAGAAATCAGGGCTTATTCATTGTTGGAACAGCTCTTTGATTTTTACATGAAAAATACAAGCTTACTTCCACCGTGGTTTGAAAGCAGGATCACGGAGGAGGAAAATGCCGCGAGAGTGGTTTGCGATTACATTGCAGGTATGACAGATCAGTATGCGGTAAACAAATTCAAAGAATACTTCATGCCGAAAGCATGGGAATTCGATTGATTTAACAGAGGGAACAATGCCGAGATATTCAGATGAACTCATTGAGGAGATATGCTCAAGAAATGATATAGTGGACGTTGTGGGAAGATATGTGAAGCTTTCCAAACGTGGAAGCACATATTTTGGGCTTTGTCCGTTTCACAATGAGAAAACGGCATCCTTCTCGGTCACCCCTTCAAAGCAGATGTATTATTGTTTTGGATGCGGTGCCGGCGGAAATGTGATTACATTTCTAATGAATTATGAAAACTTCAGCTTCACAGAGGCGATTCAGGAACTGGCAAAAAATGCCGGAATAGAGCTTCCGAAACAGGAGTACTCTCCGGAGCAGAAAAGAGAGGCCGACAAAAGACAGCTTTTGTTTGATGCAAATAAGGAAGCAGGCAAATTCTATTATGCCATGCTGAGAAGTGAAAGAGGCAAAAAAGCCTATGAGTATTTCGTTGGACGAAAGCTCTCCGACGAGACCATGAAGAAATTCGGGCTGGGTTATTCGGACATGTACTCCGACAGCCTGTACAAGTATTTGAAATCCAAAGGGTATAAAGACGAACTCCTCAAGGAGACAGGTCTTTTTACATATGATGAGGCAAAGGGAGCCCATGACAAATTCTGGAACAGAGCCATGTTTCCTATTATGGATGTCCACAATAAAATAATAGGATTCGGTGGCAGAGTCATGGGAGACGGCGAACCAAAATACCTCAACTCCCCGGAAACAAGAATATTTGACAAGGGAAGAAACCTCTATGGTTTGAACATTGCAAGGTCATCTAAAAGAGATGGACTTTTGCTTTGTGAGGGATATATGGACGTAATCTCGCTTCACCAGGCGGGATTCGACAACGCCGTCGCATCACTTGGAACCGCTTTGACCAGCGGACATGCCAATCTTTTGAAAAGATATACAAAGGATGTGTATCTGACGTACGACAGCGACGGAGCCGGCGTGAAAGCCGCACTTCGCGCCATACCGATTCTCAAGCAGGTCGGAATCACAGCTAAGGTTGTGGATATGAAACCGTACAAAGATCCGGATGAATTCATAAAAGCACTCGGAGCGGAAGCATACGAGGACAGGATAAAAAATGCGGAAAACAGTTTCATGTTCGAGATAAGGATGTTGGAAAAGCAGTTCAATTTGAGTGATCCAACTGAAAAAACCTCATTTCAGCATGCTGTGGCCGAAAAGCTTTTGTCATTCCCTGAAGAATTGGAAAGAAACAATTATCTTGAGGCAGTGGCAGACAAATATATGATGGGATACGATAACCTTAGAAAGCTCGTTTTGAGCCTTGCTGCAAAAGGAGTACCGCAGCGCAAGGAAAAAGATGAAGTATCCGAGAGAAGAAGCCGAAATATAAAGAAGGTTGACGGAATGAAGCAATCCGAAAAGCTTCTTCTCACATACCTGATAGAGGATACGGGGCTGTTTGAACAGCTTAAAGGATATATTTCACCTTCCGATTTTTCGGAGGGACTCTACTCACAGGCGGCGACAATGCTGTTTGAGCAGTACGAGCAAAACAAAACCGTAAATCCGGCTCAGATTATCAGCCGGTTTGAGGACGAGGAGGACCAGAGAGAGCTGGCTTCTCTCTTCAATGCAAAAGTTAGATTCTTAAGTACTAAAACGGAACAGGAAAAAGCTTTGTTAGAGACGGTGATCCGTGTAAAACAGAACAGTTTGGACAACATGTCCCAGAATCTGGATCCGACGGATATGGGTGGCTTACAGAAGCTGATAGAAGAGAAGAAAAAGCTTACAAATATGAACCGTTTGGTATTTACGATAAATATACCGGAGGAGTAGATCTCCAATAAACTCAAAAAGAGGTAAGAAATGGCTGCCAGAAAAAAAGCAACGGAAGAACTAGTAAAAGAAGAACTAGTAAAAGAAGAAGTAACAACAGAAGAAGTCGCTGAAAAGCCAAAACGTGGAAGAAAGTCCAAAAAGAATGCGGAGGATTCGGTTAAGGAAAAGAAGGAAGAGACAGGAAACGAGGCCGACAGAGAACTTTTTGCCGAAAAATTGAGCGAGTTGGTTAAAGAGGCAAAAAAGAAGAAAAACACACTTGAAGAGCCGGAGATTAACGACAAATTCAAGGATGTAAGACTCACTGCCGAAGATTTCGAGAAGATACTTGAATATCTCGAGACAAACGGAATAGATGTATTGCGACTCATTCCTGAGGATGATGAGGAACCTGATGAGATTTCTCTTGAAGAAGAGGAAGAAATCGAGGTAGAGAACATCGATCTTTCAGTTCCTGACGGAATAAGCGTGGAAGATCCTGTACGTATGTATCTCAAGGAAATCGGAAAAGTCCCTCTCCTTACAGCTGAGGAGGAAATCGACCTTGCTCAGAGAATGGAAGCAGGAGATCAGGAAGCAAAGAAAAAGCTTGCTGAGGCAAACCTTAGACTTGTTGTTTCCATCGCAAAGAGATATGTGGGAAGAGGAATGCTTTTCCTTGATCTCATCCAGGAAGGAAACCTCGGACTTATCAAGGCTGTAGAAAAGTTTGATTACAGAAAAGGATATAAATTCTCTACATATGCAACATGGTGGATTCGTCAGGCTATCACAAGAGCCATCGCCGATCAGGCAAGAACAATCCGTATTCCTGTACATATGGTTGAGACAATCAACAAGCTTATCCGTGTCAGCAGACAGCTGCTTCAGGAACTTGGTAGAGAACCAACCCCTGAGGAGATTGCTGAGGCTATGAATATGCCGGTTGACAGAGTTAGAGAGATATTAAAGATTTCTCAGGAGCCGGTATCACTTGAGACTCCAATCGGTGAGGAGGAAGACAGCCATCTTGGAGATTTCATTCAGGATGACAATGTTCCTGTACCTGCCGATGCAGCTGCATTTACACTTCTCAAGGAACAGCTTCAGGAAGTTTTGGGAACTCTTACCGAGAGAGAACAGAAAGTTCTTACTCTTCGTTTCGGACTTGAGGACGGAAGAGCCAGAACACTTGAGGAAGTAGGAAAAGAGTTTAACGTAACGCGAGAGAGAATCAGACAGATTGAAGCCAAAGCATTAAGAAAGCTTCGCCATCCGAGCAGAAGCAGAAAGCTTAAGGATTATTTAGAGTAAAAATGGGTGAAATAAAGGTGTCTTCGCGTCTGGCAGCCGTGGCAAACATGGTAAGTCAAGGGGCGAGGCTTGCGGATATTGGGACAGACCACGGTTTTGTCCCAATTCTGCTTATACAAAGGAAAAAAATAGAACATGCAATTGCCATGGATATAGGAAAAGGACCATTGTCAAGAGCGAAGGAACACGTGGAGGAACTGGGGCTTGAGGCGGATATCGAGCTAAGACTTTCCGACGGAATGAAGGCTCTTTTGCCGAATGAGGCAGACAGCATAGTAATAGCCGGAATGGGTGGAAACCTTGTGCTTAAAATCCTTACCGATTCGGATCCTGTGGAGCTTGGTATAGAGGAAATGACCCTTTCTCCTCAATCGGACGTGGAAAAGGTGAGAGAATACCTGTTTTTGCGCGGATTTATCGTAGATAATGAGAATATGGTCTTTGAAGATGGCAAGTTTTATCCGATAATACATGTAAGAGTATGTGGCGGAGAAAGTAATGCGAGTACCGTGAAAGAATCCGATGGTGACATGGAGGAAATGATCGCTCGCTACGGAGAGGAGAAATACCTCGATTTTCTTTACGGAGAGGTACTCCTGAAGGATAAAAATCCAACGCTGCTCAAATATCTTGAAAATGAACAGAGAATACTTGAGGGATTGAAGAACAGTTTGAAAAAGAGCCTTGAGAAAGCCGAAAACGGAGGAAGCGAAAAGCTTGAGAAGAGGCTTGGGCAGGTTCTTACACAGTGCAGACTAAATGAGACGGCACTTCAAAGAGTGAGAGGGTGAAAAAATGAGGGAGATAACATTTGAGGTAGATGGGGAACTTAAAACTTATCCGGAGGGCACCAGATTAAGCGATGTTGCCGCAGATGTACAGGAGTTTTACAGAGATGACATTATCCTTGCAAAACGCAACGGAAAACTCTGCGAACTTCACCACAAAGTAAAACCGGGAGACAAGGTTATATTTGTAACCACCGCTGACGGAGACGGAAGAAGAACCTACAGGCGCAGTGCGACAATGCTCATGCAGAAGGCGGTTTTCAATGTTTTCGGCGGAAGACGAGCACAGGTATACGTGCTTAATGCTCTTGACCAGGGATATTACTGCGAGCTTGGAGACGGAAGACATTTCAGCAAGGACCGCACTGTGGATGAGGAATTCATAAGGCGCACTCTTGAGGAGATGAAGAGACTCCAGGAGCTTAACCTTCCTATAGAGAAAAAGGTACTTCATACGGATGCGGCTGTGGAGCTTTTCAGTAAGCTGCACATGACCGAGAAAGAAAAGCTTTTCAGATACAGAAGAAGCTCGAGAGTTAACATTTACATGCTCGAGGGCTATATAGATTATTTCTATGGATATATGGTTCCTTCCACGGGATACATAAAGTATTACGACATCAAACCTTATGGTGATGGTTTTGTACTTTTGTTCCCGGACAAGGATACAAAAAAGGTTGCGGATTTCAGACCTTCAAGCAAACATTTTGAAGCCATGATGGAGTCCACAAAATGGAGCCGTACCATGGAAGTCAGCACCGTTGGTGAGATGAACGATGTAATTGCACATGGTAGAGTACAGGACATCATCCTCATGCAGGAAGCATTGATGGAAAGACGCATCGGAGCATTGGCAGAGCAGATAGTTGCTTCGGGCGACAAGAAGTTTGTAATGATAGCCGGCCCGTCATCGTCCGGAAAGACGACGTTTTCGCACAGACTGTCAACACAGCTCTCGGCGCTTGGAATGAAGCCTCATCCTGTTGCTCTCGACAACTATTATCTCGACAGGGATAAGACTCCGCTGGACGAAGACGGAAACATGGATTTTGAATGTTTGGAGGCTTTGGATATAGAGCTTTTCAACAGGGATATGACACGTCTTTTGAACGGAGAAGAAGTGGATATGCCAACATTCAATTTCAAGACCGGAAAGAGGGAGTATAAGGGAGATCGTTTGAAACTAGGAAAGGACGACATCCTTGTCCTTGAAGGAATTCACGGATTGAATGACAAATTATCATATTCTCTCCCGGCTGAAAGCAAATACAAGATATTTATCAGTGCGCTTACCACATTGAACATAGATGAGCACAACTATATTTCAACCTCCGACGGACGTCTGCTTAGACGAATCGTAAGAGACGCGAGATCGAGAAACACCACAGCCGAGGAAACAATCGCGATGTGGTATTCGGTAAGACGTGGTGAGGAAAAATACATTTATCCGTTCCAGCAGCATGCGGATGTAATGTTCAATTCCGCTCTCATTTACGAGCTTGGAGTATTGAAAGTTTATGCTGAGCCTCTGCTTTTCAACATCAGACCGGGCTCACCGCAGTATCAGGAGGCAAAGAGACTTTTGAAGTTCTTGGATTATTTCCTTCCGGTACCTACTGATATTATCAGCAACAACTCGATAATACGAGAGTTTATCGGAGGAAGCATTTTCCCGGTATAGTGCGGTGATTATTGTCAATAAAAGCCGTAAATGTTGCAGAAACAACTTTAGATTGTGAAATCCTAAAAATTGTGATATAAGAATATAGCACATGTAAACACAGTGTATTTATGAGTAGGACAGGTGATCGCGGCTGCAAGTGTCGAAAGACCGCAGGTGAGGAAAGTCCGGGCTTCATAGGGCAGGATGCCAGATAACGTCTGGTGGAGGTGACTCCCAGGCCAGTGCAACAGAAAGTATACCGCCATGCTAGTCATGGTAAGGTTGGAATGGCAGTGTAAGAGACTACCGCCTCTCCGGTAACGGCGAGGGCAATGTAAACCCCATCCGAAGCAAGACCGAGTTAAGGCTATGACGTGGCCCGCTAGCCTATGGTAGGTCGCTTGAAGCGGCTGGCGACAGTCGTTCTAGATAGATGATCACCCAACGACATAACCCGGCTTATCGTTTTACTCATTAAACAAAAATCAAGTCCCATATGACCAATGATCATGTGGGACTGTTTTAACTTAAAAAAGAATGTATCTACAACGAGACGCATGTCGAGCTTTCAGCACTTTGAAAGCAAATTAGAAACGGAGGAAAACATGCACGAATTAGGTGTTGTTTTTTATGTCATTAAGGACGTAAAAAAGGTCGCGGAAGAAAACAATATAAAGAAGGTCGAATCGGTGACGGTTGAGATCGGTGAGGTGTCCGGTGTGGTACACAGCATGCTTAAAGATTGCTGGGACTGGGCCAAAAAGAAGGAACCGGTTACAGAGGATACCGAGCTGAAGATTGAGACCATCGAGGCGGTTACTTTTTGTGAGGACTGCGAAAAAGACTATCCTACGGTAAAATACGGAAAGAAATGTCCGCATTGCGGCAGTGAGCATACATTTTTGAAGACCGGAAACGAGTTTATGATAAAAGAGATAGGGGTCAAAGATGAAGATAATTGAGCTTAAACAGGATATTTTTAAGGAAAACGAAGTAACGGCGGACGGTGTAAGAGCAGAGCTTAAGGATGCAGGAAAATTCATGGTAAATGTTATGTCCTCACCTGGAAGCGGAAAGACCACCACACTCTTAAAGACGATTGAATTGCTTAAGGGAGATGTGAGATGTGCCGTAATGGAGTGCGACATAGATGCGAGTGTTGACGCAGAGAGAATCGCCGAGGGAGGCGGAAAGTCCATCCAGCTTCACACCGGCGGAATGTGTCATATGGATGCTGCCATGACAAAACAGGGACTTATGGAGATGGGATATGATGATGTTGATCTCATTTTCATTGAGAATGTCGGAAACCTGGTTTGCCCAGCAGAATTCGATACCGGAGCACACATGAACATGACCATCCTCTCTGTACCTGAGGGAGATGATAAGCCTGCAAAATATCCTCTTGTTTACGAGGTGAGCGAAGTTGTGCTTATCAACAAGATAGATGCAAAGGCAGTTTTTGATTTCGATGACGAGCTTGTCGTGAAGAGAATTCACGCATGCAACCCAAATGCAAAGGTTTTCTTTGTCAGCGCAAAGACAGGCGAAGGATTCGATGAGTGGATAGACTTTCTTAAAAACAGAATGTCATAAATGAGGATAAAAAATGGGAAAAGTAAGAGTAATAGAGATACACGAGGATGTATTTGGCGATAACAATAAAATGGCTGAGGAAATCAGAAAAGACCTTAAGGAGAAGGGAACCTTTTTCTTAAATGTCATGTCTTCTCCGGGAAGCGGAAAGACCACAGCACTTTCAGCTGTAATTAATCTGATTAAAGACAAAGTAAAAGTCGGGCTTATGGACGTGGATATCGAGTCATCTCTTGATGCGGACAAGGTTTCGGACCTTACAGGAGTTCCTGCCATTCAGATACACAACGGCGGTCTTTGCCATATTGATGCGGATATGACAAAGAGGGCACTTAATGAGTTTGATGCCAAAGATTTGGATGTGCTAATTCTTGAGAATATCGGAAATCTCGTATGTCCTGCGGAATTTGATACGGGAGCACACAAGAGTATAATGATCTTTTCCGTTCCGGAGGGAGACGACAAGCCTTTGAAGTACCCGCTTATGTTCTCGGTTTGCGACATGGTACTTATAAGTAAGATTGACACAAAAGATTTCTTTAACTTTGATATGGATGCTGCGGTAAAGAATATAAAGAACCTCAATCCAAACGCTACAATCATTCCTATAAGTGCAAAGACAGGCGAGGGAATGGATGTATTTGCAAAGTGGATACTTGATAATGCCAAAGCCTTTTGATTTCTTGCTCTAAAATGTGTATAATTAATTTTGTATGCAGAAACAGCATAAACGAAAGCGCAAGGAAGAATTATGGCAAATAGAGTTTCAATTATCGTTCCGTGTAAAAATGAAGAAGAGGTGCTTCCAAAATTTTATGATGAAATCGTAAAGGTTTTGGAGGAGAACCGTTATACCTACGAACTGATAATTGTCAATGACGGCTCTACGGACGGCACACTTGAGGTTGCAAAAGAGCTGGCAAATAGAAATTCAAACATAAAATATATTTCATTTTCGAGAAATTTCGGAAAAGAGGCTGCGATGTACGCGGGATTCTGCAATGCGGACGGCGAGTATGTGGCAGTGATGGATGCGGACCTTCAGGACCCTCCGGCTCTTCTTCCGAAAATGATCGAAATACTTGAGTCGGGAGAGTATGACAGTGTGGCCACAAGGCGTGTGAGTCGAAAGGGAGAACCTGTCATCCGCTCCTTTTTTGCGAGATGTTTTTATAAATTTATAAACAAGATTTCCGATGCGGATATAGTGGACGGCGCCAGAGATTTCAGACTCATGAAGCGCGAAATGGTGGACGCTGTGGTCGGAATGGGAGAGATTAACAGATTCTCTAAAGGAATATTCGGATGGGTCGGTTTTAAGACATACTGGCTTCCGTACGAAAATATTGAGAGAGCTGCTGGAACCACAAAATGGAGCTTCTTCGGACTTATGAAGTATGCCGTTGACGGTATAATCAATTTTTCGGAAGTTCCGCTTGATATTGCCTCATGGTTTGGGATGATAATGACTTTTATCTCCTTTGTGGCACTTGTTTTTATAGTTGTAAGAAGACTTGTTTTCGGAGATCCCGTAGCGGGATGGGCTTCGACAATCAGTGTTATAGTTTTTATCGGTGGTATTCAGCTTTTCTTCCTGGGTATTATGGGGCGATACATGGCGAAGACCTACACGGAGACAAAGAGAAGACCGCATTACATTATTGCCGAGAGCAATAAAGAGAATGTAAAGAAAGTAAATTAAAAGAGACATGGATGATATGAATTTGGGCGAGGAAAAATACAAGCAGCTCAGCTTCGATGAGAATATGAATATTTTTGAAGAGCCCATGGTTTGCGAAATGACAATCGAGGAACGTCAGAAATATGATGCTCTGGTTAAAGATGCAACACAGATGAATTTGGAAGATTTCTTTTAGGGGATTACAAAATGGGATTTTTAAAGGATTTGATTGCGACAAAAGAAGAGGTCTGGCAGGGTGAGGATTTTAACCTTTACGAAGAAAACTGTAAAAAGTTGAAAAATGCGGGGTTAAAGGTTCAGGCATTCAAAATAAACACCGATATCGACGGCTGCACCGGTGAGTGTGCAAGCTGCTCCACATGCATGACTTTGAATATCGAGGCCAGAAGTGAGGAAGAGAAGACCGTAACACCTGACAGATATGCAATATATGTAAAACAGACTGACGCAAAGAAAGCCAGAGAGATTCTGGGGGAGGCTGTATGAAGAAGGAAATAAAGGTACTTGTTGCAATAGGTGTGGCTGCCACGGCGGCAATGTATGTAACCAACAAGGTTATAGAGAGAAAAACAAAGCTTCTTGAGGAAGAGGAGCCTGTTGAAAGAGGACTTAAGTATTCCTTCAGACATGGGGACGTTTATTATGTGAAAAAAGGAGAGGGTGCACCGATACTTCTTTTACATGATATCGAACCTGATGCATCCCATATGGACTGGAAGGATTCCATAAACGGATTCACCGAGGGACATTGCGTATATGCCCTTGATCTTCCCGGATGCGGAAAAAGCGAAAAGCCAAACTTTATCTACTCAAATTATATGTATGTTGAGCTGATAAACGATTTTGTTCGCGATGTCATAGGAGAGAAAGTGACTGTTATAGCTGAGGGAGTATCTTGCTCGGCAGCTCTCATGGCAGCAAACATGAACGATGACATAATCAAAAAACTTATATTTGTAAATCCTGCTTCTCTTAATGAATTGAAGCAGAATCCGGACAGAGTAAGGGATAATGTGCTTACGGTTTTCAGAATCCCGATTCTGGGCGAGTTTATTTACAACATGATGTATTGGAACTGTGATGACAGGGCATTTCTTGCCGCACACAGGGATAAAAACAGAGGAAGATTTTTGCTTTCCAGCATAATTGGCAGATACACGGGAATCAACATCACCCATGCCCTTGGAAAAGCGAAGGTTCCTGTTGTCATATTGGGGGACAAAAAGGAAGCGGAAGGATACAGAATCTTTAACGACTCAATAGAAATTTTGGGAGCGTAAAGAAGTATTACTTCCTGAAAAAACAGGTACAGGAAATGAATTTAATTTGGAATATTATAAAAGCCATAGCCCATTTTTTCTTGAACATTCTTTTTAAGATAATGGGAAAAGAGCTTACGGACGAGATATTTGAGAATTTTATGCAGTTTATAAAATTCGGTCTGGTGGGAGTCAGCAATACCATAGTTGCTTATGCAATCTACACGGTGTCGCTTATACTCATAAAAAATACCGGAAAACAGATATCTTTCGATTACATTATCGCTCAGACTTTGGGATTTGTTTTGAGCGTTCCATGGTCATTCTTTTGGAACAGCAAATTTGTTTTCAAACTTGAAGAGGGCGAGAAACGACCATGGTTTCCGGCACTTATAAAGACTTATATTTCTTATTCTTTTACGGGAATATTTTTGAATAATGTGCTGTTGATCCTGTGGGTCAAAGTGTTTGGAATCTCGGAGTTTATTGCACCGATAATAAACATATTTGTCAACGTGCCTATCAACTTTATCATTAATAAACTGTGGGCATTCAGGGCAAAAAAAAGCATAGGTTTTGGAAGGGTTATACAATGATAAAGAGGGTTGGAGCGTTCATACTTATATTGTCCGTATCATTTACCGTGATATGGTCGGACGTGTACGCGAAAAATTCAACCTCAGACAAAATTAAAGAGGCTCAGAAAAAAATTGAAAGTCTGGAGGAGGACAAGGAGGAGGCCGAACAGCAGGCTTCTTCATTACAGTCTGAAGCCAATGCGATAGAAGGCGAACTCAAAGAATTAAACGACAGCCTTCAGAGCGTGACTGATGCAATAACGTCCTTGGAAAACCAGATAAGTGAAAAAGAGACCGACATATCGGATGCGACCGCAAGGCTTGCAGCTGCCGAGGAGACTAAGGCAAAGCAGTATGAGGATATGAAAAAACGCATCAGATTTATGTACGAGAGATCAAACGATGACATCCTTTCACTTTTTTTGGAGAGTGAGTCAATCTCGGATTTCCTGAATTCGGTGGAATATATCAAGTCCATATCCGATTATGACAGGGAGAAGCTTGATGAATACAAAGAAACCTGCGAGATAATAACCACCGAAAAGAGTACTTTGGAGACGGAGCAGGCAAACCTTGTCGCTCTTGAAGAAGAACAGCAGGAGAAAAAGAGCGAGCTTGATACGTTGGTGGCAAATACTCAGAACAGCCTTTCCGAGACTAACAGTGAACTGGCCGAGGCACAGAGTAAAGCAGATGCACTCGCTTTACAGATAGAAGAGATGGAAGCTTTGGAGGCAGAGCTGGAGAAACAGAAGGCCGAAGAAGACAAAAAGAGACTTGAAGAGTTGAAGAAGCAAGAGGAGGAACTGAAAAAACAGACTTCCTCGGGGACAACAACAGCGGTTACCGTAACATCTTCAGACCAGGCAATGCTGGCAGCTATCATTTACTGCGAGGCCGGCGGCGAGAGTTATGAAGGACAGGTGGCTGTCGGCAGTGTTGTAATGAACAGGGTTGCAAGCAACTATTATCCAAACACCATTTCCGGTGTAATTTACCAGAGCGGACAGTTTTCACCCGTGGCAAGCGGAAGATTCGCGGCAGTATTATCCGGAGGCCTTGCTTCATCCTCTGCAGCGAGCGCCGCAGCAGCCGTCATAGGTGGAACAAGAAATGTCTCCGCGCTTAGTTTCAGAAATGTTTCCAGCGGTATCAGCGGAACAGTTATCGGTAATCATGTTTTCTTCTGATTTTTCTGTTAAAAAGGCACAAAATAGTACCTGAGATATACGTTAAAAAACTGACATAAATGTTAATAAAAATACAAACCGTCTTAAATGTGATTTATTGGTGAAAAGTTACATTTTAGGCGGTTTTTTTTGCCTTCAACTGTTGAAAAACAACAAACGGAGTGCTAATATAATTGAGTAAATTGTACGAGTATGACAGTTAATTGTATAGCAGTGAGATGCAAAACCTACAAACCTTTAGATATTTTACGTATCTGAGGTTTATTTTAAGCGTATTTATTGGGTTATCCCTAAAATGACGTAAATGCAATGGGCTGACATATAGACGTACGAAAAAAATAAACCAGGAGGTAGTAGAGAAAATGGCAAGAAAAGTAGTTATCGCAAGTGCTTGTCGTACCGCTATCGGTAAGATGGGTGGAGCTTTAAGCAACACACCGGCAGCTGACCTTGGAGCTATCGTTATCAAGGAAGCATTAAACAGAGCGGGAGTTAAACCTGAGCAGGTTGATGAAGTAAAGATGGGTTGCGTTATCCAGGCAGGCCTTGGACAGAACGTTACACGTCAGGCAGCTATCAAGGCTGGACTTCCAATCGAAGTTCCTGCAATCACAATCAACGTAGTTTGTGGTTCTGGACTTAAGTGCGTTAACGACGCAGCTACAATGATTATGGCAGGAGAAGCTGACATCGTAGTTGCAGGTGGTATGGAGAACATGTCTTTGGCACCATACGTGCTCACAAAGGCTCGTTTCGGATACCGTATGAACAACGGAACAATCATCGATGCTATGGTAAACGATGCTCTTACAGATGCATTCAACCAGTATCATATGATGATCACAGCTGAGAATGTAATTGACAAGTACGGCATTACACGTGAAGAACTTGATGAGTTCTCAGCATGCAGCCAGCAGAAGGCTCAGGCAGCTATCGAAGCAGGCAAGTTCAAAGATGAGATCGTTCCTGTACCTGTAAAGGTTAAGAAGGAAGTTGTTGATTTCGTAACAGATGAGGGACCTCGTCCTGGAATCACAGCTGAGGGACTTTCAAAACTTAAATGCTGTTCAGGTAAGGACGGCGGAAACGTTACAGCAGGAAATGCATCAGGAATCAATGATGGTGCAGCAGCTGTAGTTGTTATGAGTGAAGAGAAAGCTAAAGAGCTCGGTATTAAGCCACTCGCAACATGGGTAGCAGGAGCACTCGGCGGAGTAGCACCTGAAATCATGGGTGTTGGCCCTGTAGCTTCTACAAGAAAGGTATTCGCTAAGACTGGTCTCACAATCGATGACATCGATCTCGTTGAGGCAAACGAAGCATTCGCTGCTCAGTCTATAGCAGTTGCAAGAGACCTTAAGTTCGATATGAGCAAGGTTAACGTAAACGGTGGTGCTATCGCACTCGGACATCCGGTTGGAGCATCAGGATGCCGTATCTTAGTAACACTTCTTTACGAAATGCAGAGAAGAGATGCAAAGAGAGGTCTTGCTACTCTTTGTATCGGTGGTGGAATGGGCTGCTCTACAATCGTTGAGAGAGACTAATTCACATTAATTATCACAGTTTAATATTGTGCGGCAAAAGTATTCGCATCGTAAGATGCGAATACTTTAAGGCCAAACTCGTTAAAAAAATAACATGTAAAACATGTAAATTAAGGAGGACGTTTTAATGAAAGTTGGAGTAATCGGTGCCGGAACAATGGGCCAGGGAATTGCAAAAGCATTTGCATCTGTTGACGGATATGAGGTAGCACTTTGCGATATCAAGCAGGAATGGGCTGAGAACGGAAAAGCCAAGATTGAAAAAGGCTATGCAAAGCTCGTTGAAAAAGGAAAAATGACTCAGGATGCTGTAGATGCTATCGTAGCTAAAATCACTCCGGGTCTTAAAGAGGACCTTTGCAAAGATTGTGACCTCATCGTAGAGGCAGCTTTTGAAGATATGAAGGTTAAGAAGGACACATTCGGTGAGCTCGACAAGATTTGTAAGCCTGGATGTATCTTCGCTTCAAACACATCTTCACTTTCTATCACAGAGATTGGCAACGGACTTACACGCCCTATGATCGGAATGCACTTCTTCAATCCTGCAGACAGAATGAAACTTATCGAGGTTATCGCAGGCGTTAACACACCTGATGAGACAGTTGCTACAATCAAGAAGATTTCTGAGGAAATCGGAAAGACACCTGTACAGGTTAATGAAGCAGCAGGATTCGTTGTAAACAGAATTCTTATTCCAATGATCAACGAAGCAGCATTCATCAAGATAGAAGGTGTTTCTGATATCGCCGGTATCGATGCAGCTATGAAGCTTGGTGCAAACCATCCAATGGGACCACTTGAGCTCGGAGATTTTATCGGACTTGATATCTGCCTTGCTATTATGGACGTTCTTTACAACGAGACAGGCGACAGCAAGTATCGTGCATGCCCACTTCTTCGTAAGATGGTTCGTGGCGGAAATCTTGGTGCAAAGTCTGGTAAGGGATTCTACGTATACAACGCAGACCGTACAAAGACCCCGGTAGACGCACAGTAGTTTTGTGATACATCTATAACGACTTGGTCGTTAAGCCGTTAGGCAATAATATAAATCGGAGGAATATTAAATCATGGATTTCGGATTAGATAAGAAACATGAATTGGCCAGAGCTTTATTCAAGGAATTCGCTGAAAATGAAGCTAAGCCATTAGCACAGGAAACTGACGAGACAGAAGCTTTCCCACAGGCTACAGTAGATAAAATGGGAAAATATGGATTCCTTGGAATTCCTGTATCAAAAGAGTACGGCGGACAGGGAGCAGATATTCTTTCATACATCATGTGTGTAGAAGAGCTTTCAAAAGTTTGCGGTACAACAGGTGTTATCGTTTCAGCTCATACATCACTTTGTGTTGACCCAATCGACACTTACGGTACAGAAGAGCAGAAGAAACATTACCTTCCAAAGCTTGCTTCAGGCGAGTACCTCGGAGCATTCGCTCTTACTGAGCCGGGTGCAGGTACTGATGCTCAGGGAGCACAGACAAAGGCTGTTCTCGAAGGAGATCACTGGGTTCTTAACGGATCTAAGTGCTTCATCACAAACGGTAAGGTAGCTGATGTTTACATCGTAATCGCTATCACAGACGTTGTTGAGGACAAGAGAGGAAGAAAGCAGAAGAAGTTCTCTGCATTTATCGTAGAGAAGGGAGATCCGGGATTCTCATTCGGAACAAAAGAGAAGAAGATGGGTATCAGAGGATCATCTACATACGAGCTTATATTCGAAGATTGCAAGATTCCTGCAGACAGAATCCTTGGCGCAAGAGGAAAAGGATTCCCTATCGCAATGCATACACTTGACGGTGGACGTATCGGAATCGCTGCTCAGGCTCTCGGAATTGCAGAAGGAGCACTTGATGCTACTATCGCATATGTAAAAGAGAGAAAACAGTTTGGACGTACAATCGCTCAGCAGCAGAACACACAGTTTGTTCTTGCAAACCTTGCAACAAAGGTTGAGGCAGCTAAGCTTCTTGTTTACAAAGCAGCTCTCAAGAAAGATGAGTTCAGAAGCGGAGCTAAGGTATCTTACAGCGTAGAAGCAGCACAGGCTAAGCTTTTCGCAGCAGAGTGTGCTATGGACGTTACTACAAAGTGCGTTCAGCTCTTCGGTGGATACGGATACATCAGAGAGTACGACGTAGAGCGTATGATGCGTGATGCTAAGATCACAGAGATCTACGAAGGAACATCAGAAGTTCAGAGAATGGTTATCTCTGCAAACTTACTTAAGTAATCTTTTGTTACTTCAAGCATAATTCAAACTTAGAATATAATAAGGAGAAATAATACCGTGAAAGTTATAGTATGTATTAAACAGGTACCTGATACAGCAGGCGGTGTACAGTTCAATCCTGATGGAACATTGAACAGAGCTGCAATGCTTACAATCATGAACCCGGATGACAAAGCCGGATTAGAGGCAGCACTTAGATTAAAAGAGCAGTATGGAGCTGAGGTTACAGTAGTAACAATGGGACTTCCAAAGGCTGACGATATGCTTCGTGAAGCACTTGCTATGGGAGCTGACAAAGCAATCCTCATCACTGACAGAAGACTCGGTGGAGCTGATACATGGGCTACATCTTCAACAATCGCAGCAGGACTTAGAAACCTTGATTACGATCTTGTAATCACAGGACGTCAGGCTATCGACGGAGATACTGCTCAGGTTGGACCACAGATCGCTGAGCATCTTGGACTTCCTGTAATCTCTTATGCACAGGACATCAAGATCGAAGGAGATTCTGTAGTAGTACAGCGTCAGTATGAAGACAGATATCATGTACTTAAAGCCAAATTACCGGCACTTGTTACATGTCTTTCAGAATTAAACGATCCTAGATACATGACACCGGGTGGAATATTCGATGCTTATGAGAAGGAAGTTACAGTTTGGAGCAGAGATGATCTTAAGGATCTCGATGATGCAAACATCGGACTTGCAGGATCACCTACAAAGATCGCTAAGGCTTCTGATAAGGTTCGTAAGGGAGCAGGAGAGAAGTTCACAGGCTCACCTGATGAATTGGTAGAAGTACTTGTAGGAAAATTCAAAGAGAAACATATCATCTAATAAGTAAAGGAAAAGTGGTGACAATAATGGGTTTAGAAGAATATAAAGGAGTATATGTCTTTGCGCAGCAGGTAGACAACGTATTAGACGGTGTTGCTTTCGAGCTTATCGGAAAGGGCAAAGACTTAGCTAAAGACTTAAATACAACAGTAACTGCAGTATTACTTGGTTACAAGGTAGAAGCACTTGCAGATCAGTTAGCAGAGTACGGTGCAGACAAGGTTATCGTAGTTGACGATCCTGAGCTCGAAGTATACAGAACTGAGCCATATGCACATGCACTTTCTACAGTAATCAATACTTACAAGCCTGAAATCATGCTTGTAGGTGCAACAGCAATCGGTCGTGATCTCGGACCTACAGTTTCAGCAAGAGTTGCAACAGGACTTACAGCTGACTGTACACAGCTTGAAATTGGTGATTTCCCACTCGTACCGGTTCCTGGAAAAGAGAACGAGCAGAAGCACAATCAGCTTCTTATGACTCGTCCTGCATTCGGTGGAAACACAATCGCTACCATCGCATGTCCTGACAACAGACCACAGATGGCAACAGTTCGTCCTGGTGTTATGCAGAAGATCGCTAAGATTGCAGGCGCTAAGGCAAACGTTGAGAAATGTGATGTTAAGTTCGAGAAGAACAACAGATACGTTGAGATTCTTGAAGTTGTTAAGGCTGTAAAGAACGTAGCAAACATCATGGATGCAAAGATTCTTGTATCCGGTGGACGTGGAGTTGGATCTAAAGAGAACTTCGCAATTCTTGATGATTTGGCTGAAGTACTTCATGGAACAGTTTCATGCTCACGTGCCGTTGTAGAGAATGGTTGGCAGCCACAGGATCTTCAGGTTGGACAGACCGGTAAGACTGTTCGTCCTCAGATCTACTTCGCAATCGGTATTTCAGGAGCAATCCAGCACGTTGCAGGTATGGAAGATTCAGACCTCATCGTTGCTATCAACAAAGATGAAGATGCTCCAATCTTCGACGTAGCAGACATCGGTCTTGTCGGAGACTTGAACAAAGTTGTTCCGGCTCTTACAGCTGCACTTAAAGCTGAATTAGCCAACAAATAAATCTCACTGTTTTACAACTGTCAAAGATTTCATGAGTGAAATCAAATGGGAGCCGTGCATTGGTGGTGCGCGGCTCCTTTTTCATTGCCTTAAAATTGTCTGTTTTTTCCAGTAAAAACGTTTTTTGGAAGTTATATATGTGTACTTAAAATGTATGAATTGTTTTAATTATATATACATTGTTACAAATTAAACAAAGATGTCAAAAAAGTAACGGTCTATTTTGTTGAAAGTGAAAAAAATCTATAGTATAATCAACATTATGAATTGTATTTATATTTGTACAATTTAAAATATTAAATTTTCTGAGAAGGAGGGGCTTATGGAATTACAAATCCAAGATTTGGTTACATCCATTCGAAAAGAAGGAATAGATGCAGCCAATTCGGAAGCAGAATCCATTATTGCCGAGGCAAAGAAGAAAGCTGAAGCAATCGTTGGTGATGCCAGAGCCGAAGCAAAGAGCGCCAAAGAAGCTGCAGAGAAGGAAATAAACATCCTTAAGGAGAGCGCACAGGTTGGAGCAGAGCAGGCTAAAAGAGATGCCATGCTTGCTTTCAAGACAGAGGTACAGGCAGAGTTTGAAAAGCTTTTAGCTTCAAATGTTAAGAAGAGCCTGTCGGATGACGCCCTTGGAAAACTTATTCGTTCAGCAGTGAATGGAGAAGACGTTTCAAAGTATGCCGCAGAGGTATCAGAGGTTAGCGATACACTCAAAGCAGAGCTTGCGGATGAAATCAATAAGGGACTTGAAATCAGACCTACAAAGTCAGTTCAGGCCGGTTTCCGTCTGGCAGCAAAAGACGGATCGGGATATTTCGATTGTTCCGATGAGGAAATCATGCAGATGCTCATGCCGTATTTCAGAGACCTCGATTTCTAAGAGGAGGTGCAAATTGGCTTCATATTATTACCTGATATCAAGCCTGCCGGATCTTAGAGCGGATGGGGAAATGCCGATGACATATGACGAATTCCTCACCTGCTGTCAGTCGACTGTAAGTGAAAAAAAGTATGAACTCCTTAAAAATCTTACACTTTCCTCGGATGAGGGTCCTCTTGTAAAAGAGTGGTCGAAAGTCTATGGAATGTTGACGAAGGAATTGAATTATCAAAGAAGTGTTAACCTCGGCAAGTCTTATCCGCAAGGATACGACAAAGACGGAATCATTGCTCAGGTGGCAAACGCCGCTCTTTCCGCAAAGAATCCTCTTGAGGCTGAAAAGGTGCTTCTTGATTATGAATTTGAACTTCTGGATACACTGGTAGGCCTGCATGTTTTTGATGATTATGTATTATTTGGATATGCAATTAAATTGAAACTACTGGAACGCCAGAACTGCTTTGAGCATGCAAAGGGACAGGCAGAGTTCACCCATCTCTTTGACGAGGTTCAGCAGCGCGTTTACAGCTTATAATGGGAGAAAATTTTCATGGAGATAATAACAGGACATGTAACCGGAGTTAATGGTAACCTGATTAAGGTTGACTTTGAAGGCTCCGTTCGTAAGAACGAGGTTGGTTACATTATTGTTGGCGAGAACCGACTCAAAGGTGAGGTTATCCGTATAAACAATGGTGTGGCCAGCATGCAGATTTACGAGATGTCAGACGGAATCAAGGTCGGTGATCCTGTAGAATTTACCGGAGAACTTATGAGCGTTGAGCTCGGACCTGGACTTCTGACACAGGTTTTTGACGGTCTTCAGAATCCACTTCCTGATCTTGCAGAGAAGTGCGGATTCTTCCTTGAGAGAGGTGTTTACCTTGATCCTATTCCAAACAAGGATTGGGAATTCACACCACTTGTTCAGGTTGGAGACACAGTAAAGGCAGGAGACACTGTAGGTAGTGTTCCTGAAGGAATCTTTACACATCAGATTATGGTTCCTTTCACCACAAGAGGTGAGTGGAAAGTAAAATCCATAGTTGAAAAAGGAATGCATAACGTAAGATCGACAGTATGCGTTATCACAAATGACAAGGGCGAAGAGAAAGAACTTTCAATGGTATTCTCACAGCCTATCAAGCAGGCTATCAAGTGCTACGAAGAGAGACTTCGTCCTGATGAGCCTATGGTAACAAAGATTCGTTGTATCGATGCTTTCCTTCCTGTAGCAAAGGGTGGTACCTTCTGCGTACCTGGACCTTTCGGAGCAGGAAAGACAGTACTTCAGCACTTGGAGGCAAAGAACTCAAGTGCGGATATCGTTATCGTTGCAGCATGTGGAGAGCGTGCCGGTGAGGTCGTTGAGGTTCTTAAAGAGTTCCCTGAACTCGAAGATCCTAAGACAGGACGTTCCCTCATGGAGAGAACAATCATCATTTGTAATACTTCTTCAATGCCTGTTGCTGCCAGAGAGGCTTCTTGCTACACAGCAGTTACTTTGGCTGAGTATTACAGACAGATGGGACTTGATGTTCTTCTTCTTGCAGATTCTACAAGCCGTTGGGCACAGGCCATGCGTGAGATGTCAGGACGTCTCGAGGAGATTCCTGGTGAGGAAGCATTTCCTGCTTACCTTGAGTCTACAATCGCTGCTTTCTATGAGAGAGCAGGTAAGGTTCGTCTGAAAGACGGAAGAACGGCATCAGTTACTATCGGTGGAACAGTTTCACCTGCAGGTGGAAACTTCGAGGAACCTGTTACACAGGCAACTCTTAAGGTTGTCGGCGCATTCCACGGTCTCTCAAGAGAGCGTTCGGATGCACGTAAATACCCTGCTATCCATCCGATGGATTCATGGTCAAAATACGACGGTGTTGTAGACAGAGCACGTGTTGAGGAAGCTCGTTCAATTCTTATAAGAAGTAACGAAATCAACCAGATGATGAAGGTAGTCGGCGAGGAAGGAACTTCCTCAGAGGATTACATCATTTATCAGAAGGGTGAACTTCTTGATGCGGTTTATCTGCAGCAGAACTCATTTGATCCTATCGATGCAGTTTGTCCACCTGAAAGACAGCGCGTTGAGTTTGACAGACTCTATGACGCTTTGACAAAGACATATAGCCTTGAAGATAAGAAAGATATCCGTGGATTCTTCAACCAGCTCAGACAGGAATTCCTGGATTGGCACGGAACCTACTTCGAAACACCTGAGTTCGAAGCACAGGAGAAGAAAGTCACAGATTTCTACATGGCTAAGGTCGTTGATTAGGAGGGCTTTATGCAGAAAGTATATACAAAAATCGAATCTATTGTCGGTAACGTTGTTACTGTCAAGGCTGAGGGGGTTCGAAGCGGAGACCTTGCCCTCGTAGGAGACAGCTACGCAAACGTTATCAAACTTGACGGAGACATGGTTTCTCTTCAGGTATTTGCCGGTGGACAGGGTGTCAGCACCACAGATCCGGTACGTTTCCTCGGAAGACCTATGATGGTTTCTTTCTCAGAGCATCTTCTCGGACGTGTATTCGACGGTGCCGGAGTTCCAAGAGATAACGGACCTGCTCTTACAGAAAACATGATTCCAATCGGTGGACCTTCTTTTAACCCTGCAAAGCGTATTTTGCCGAAGCATATGATCCGTACAGGAATTCCTATGATCGATGTTTTCAATACACTTGTAGAGAGCCAGAAGCTCCCGATATTCTCCATTTCAGGAGAACCATACAACCAGCTTCTTTCACGTATCGCCTTGCAGGCAGAAGTAGACGTTATCGTTCTTGGTGGTATGGGACTTAAATATGATGATTACCTTCAGTTTAGAGACACTCTTGAAAAGGGTGGAGCTATGAGCCACACTGTTATGTTTATTCATACAGCTGCTGACCCTACTGTTGAGTGTACACTTGTACCTGACATGTCACTTGCAGTTGCAGAACAGTTCGCTCTTGAAGGAAAGAAAGTACTTGTTCTTCTCACTGACATGACAAGTTTCGCAGATGCTCAGAAAGAGATGGCAATCACCATGGAGCAGGTACCTTCAAACCGTGGTTATCCTGGAGATCTTTACAGCTGCCTTGCATCACGTTATGAGAAGGCCGTTGATATCGAAGGTGCAGGATCTATCACAATCCTCGGAGTTACTACAATGCCTGGTGATGACGTTACTCACCCGGTTCCTGATAACACAGGATATATTACTGAAGGTCAGTATTATCTGAAGAACGGACACATCGAGCCATTCGGTTCACTGTCACGTCTGAAACAGAACGTTAACGATGCAACCAGAGACGATCACCGTGCACTCATGGATGGTATGATTCGTATTTACGCTTCATACAAAGAGTCCCTTGAGAAGAAATCAATGGGATTCCTTATGACAGAGTGGGATGAGAAACTCCTTAAGTACGGTGAGCTTTTCGAATCAAAACTCATGGACCTCAGTGTTAATATTCCATTGGAAGATGCACTTGATCTGGGCTGGGAAATCCTTGCAGAGTGCTTTGAGCCGAACGAGACAGGTTTGAAGACTAGCCTCATCAAGGAGAGATGGCCTAAAAAGGATGCATTGAACTAAAAGGAGCAGTCAATGGCTATCAAACTTACGAAAAATGAACAGAAAGTGCAGAAGGACAACCTTAAGCAGTTTGAACGCTATCTTCCGACTTTGCAGCTGAAAAAACAGCAGTTGCAGTCAGTTATCATGAAGGTGCGTGCAGAACTGGAAGAAAAGGAAGCCGAGCGTGTTCAGATGATCGGAGATTTGGATGACTGGGTAGCAGTATTTGCTGAGAATACCATCTTTGACGAAGAGAAAAAGCTTGATCATTTGGTACAACCGGATACGGTCATTTGCAAGAATGAGAATATCGCCGGTGTCACTGTTCCTACTTTCCAGGAACTGACATTTAAGGATATTGCTTATGATGTTGATGACTATCCTTTATGGGTTGATACAGCACTCATAAAACTCCGTGAGATTGCAAGACTTGATGCATTGGTTTCAACGCTTCACAAGCAGTCGGAGCTTCTTGAAAAAGAACTCAGATCTACTTCACAGCGTGTAAACCTCTTCGAAAAGGTTAAAATACCTGAGGCAAAGGAGAATATCCGTGTAATAGGTGTTTACCTCGGAGATCAGCAGACAGCCGCAGTTGTACGCGGAAAGATTTCAAAGAAAAAATTAGTGGAGGCAGCGCCATGATTGAAAAAATGAAAATGGTCCACGTCGTGACAACTGTCTCTAATAAAGACAAAATGCTTGCAGGATTGAGAGACTTAGGTCTTGTACATCTGGCAGAAAGAAAAAGCGCGGACCGAGCAGTTTCGGAAAGATTCCAGACTCTTTCAAAAACGGCGATGACTCTTACGGATTATGCGCCGGAGAAACCACAGAAAGAGGAGATTCTTTCGGACGAAGAATTTAAATCGATGTACGACGGTGTGCTCGAAGCCATAGATAAGAAAACAGCTCTTACTCAGGACATCGGAACATCAAGTGCGGAGATTGACAGGATTGCACCATGGGGAGATTTCTCCACGGAAGATTTGAAAGCAGTAAAAGAGAGCGGTCTGGATTTCCATTTTTACCGTTTGGGAAAGAATGAATACCAGACAATAGCTAAAGATGAAAACATCAAAGTCATTCACTTGTCTGATATAGACAAGATGGACGCTGTAGCCGTTATAGGAACTCTTCCGGCAACGATACCGGCCACTGAGTTTACTGTACCGGACAAGAGCATCAGCGAGCTTAAGGCACGAATAGCGGAAGACGAAGCCGAGATAGCAAAATGCGACGAGGTTTTGAAGAAAGCCGCTGTCTATAAAGAAAGCTTCAACAAGCAGATGCTCAAAGCGCAGAATGAAGAAACATATTCACAGGCAAGTCAGACCACGGAAAGTGATGAGGATTTTGTTTGGATTTCAGGATACATTCCAGAGGTTGATCTCGACAGATTCAAATCAATGGCAGTGGAAAAGAGCCTGGCATGGGCTGTGGATGACGTAGCTGAGGATGATGATCAGATTCCTACGAAGCTTCGTTTCAACAAGGTATCCGGACTTATAAAGCCAATCTTTGATATCTTGGGAATCCTTCCGGGATACAGAGAGCAGGATATTTCCATTTGGTTTTTACTTTTCTTTACACTGTTCTTTGCTATGATTTTTGGAGATGCGGGCTATGGAGCATTGCTTCTCATTGGAACGATAGCATTTGTTGTGAAGACAAAGAAATTTAATGATGCGACATTTTTGCTCATCATTTTGTCCGGTGCGACGGTTATATGGGGTGCGATAACAGGTACCTGGTTTGGTATGGAGAGCGCCATGAAGGTCCCTTTCCTGAAAGCTTTGGTTATTCCAAACTTTGCAAACTATCCTGAGTATTTCGGCGTTACCACCACGACCCAGCAGAACACCATAATGAAGTTTGCATTCTCTATAGGCGCAATTCAGATGGCTCTGGGAAGTATACTTGCTATCAAGAAAAAGATTCCTGCAAAGGATTTAAGCTGGGTAGCAGACCTCGGTTGGACAATCGCCGTTATAGCAATGTATCTGCTTGCACTGTACCTGGTAATCGGCGAGAACATCAACATAACGCCTGTATTTGCAGCAGTTGGTGTAGCATTTGTCCTCGTAGTTTTGTTTGGTGGCATGTCACCTGATAAGACCTTCGGACAGGGCTTAAAGAGTGGACTCGGTGATGCGTTTACCGTTTTCCTCAACACTATCAGCTGCTTCGGAAACGTTATGAGTTACATCAGACTCTTTGCAGTTGGTATGGCCTCTCTTGCGATAGCTCAGAGTTTCAACGATATCGCGGCCGGATTCAGCGGACCGCTCGTAGTACTCGGAATTATTGTAGTATTGATAGGTCACGGATTAAATATTATCATGGCATTCCTTTCAGTAGTTGTTCACGGCGTTCGTCTGAACGTGCTGGAGTTCTCAGGCCAGGTTGGTCTTGAGTGGACGGGAGTTGCCTATGAACCATTTAAACTTAACGATAAAATAAAGAGTTAGTAAAAAGAAAAGGAGATTTTATTATGGATATCGGATTTATTGGAATGGCTGCAGCACTTGGTTTATCAGCTGCCGGTTCAGCTTTTGGAGCAGGTTTTGCAGGAATGTCTTCAGTAGGAGCTTGGAAAAAATGTTATGCAGCAGGAAAGCCGGCACCATTCATCATGATCGCTTTCTCTGGTGCTCCACTTACACAGACAATTTACGGATTCCTTCTTATGAACTTCATCAAGGCAGCAGGCGTTGACGCTGGACTTGCACTTGGTGTTGGAATTTTCGGTGGACTTGCAATCGGTCTTTCAGGTCTCTTCCAGGGAAAATGTGCAGCAGCTGCTGCTGATGCTCTCGGAGCTACCGGAAAAGGTACTGCGAACTACTTCATCGTAGTCGGAATCGTAGAGACAGTTGCTCTCTTCACACTCGTATTCAGCTTGTTACTTCTGCAGTAATAAACATACGAAAAATCTAATGATTAAAATACCGCTCGGGTTATCCCGGGCGGTATTTTTTTTGAATGACAATAAACACGCACAAGTGATATAATGCTAACGGTTATATTTATAGATATGGAGGATGTATATAATGCCTGAAAATAGTACGTGTTCAAGTGCTTCAACCTGCGGAAAGGAAAGCTGTGAAGGATGTCCTTCAGCAAACGGCGGTCCAAAGAGTTTTCTTGAAGATTTGAATGAATTTTCATCAGTTAAAAAAGTAATAGGAATAGTCAGCGGTAAAGGTGGAGTAGGAAAATCATATGTAGCTGCCAGCCTTGCTGTAGCAATGGCAAAAGCCGGATACAAGGTAGGAATACTTGATGCCGATATCACCGGACCATCAATTCCAAAGATGTTCGGAGTTCACGGACCTGCATACGGAACAGAGCAGGGGCTTATGCCAATAGAGACTAAAGATGGAGTGAAAATAATGTCTTTAAATCTCCTTGTCGATGATGAGGAGGCTCCTGTAGTGTGGAGAGGACCTGTTATTGCAGGAACTGTAAAGCAGTTCTGGACAGATGTATGTTGGGGCGAGCTTGATTATATGTTTGTCGACATGCCACCCGGAACAGGAGATGTGCCTTTGACAGTATTCCAGTCACTTCCTGTAGATGGAATTGTAGTAGTCACATCCCCACAGGAACTTGTACAGATGATAGTAAAGAAAGCCTTTAACATGGCTAAGATGATGGATATTCCTGTACTTGGTGTAGTGGAGAACTTCAGCTATCTCACCTGCCCTGACTGCGGAAAGAAGATTTTAATCTACGGAGAAAGCCATATAGATGAAGTGGCTAAGGAACTTGGAATCCCTGTATTCGGAAAGCTTCCTATAAGACCGGAGATGGCAGAAGCAGCAGACAAGGGAGAGTTCTTTGCAAAGGACAACCCTGAACTTGAAGCAGGAGTGGAGATACTCAAAAATGCATAATATACGAATCTGTTTCGATATATAGTGCAAGACTATTGAATACTTATTTAAATAAAAAAGCCGATACATATTCCTTGAATGAGGGATGTATCGGTTTTTTGTATTATTCGGTTTGACATAATTTAATCAAGTAATTGCATAGAAGCATAGTATTGCATTAAAATAAATGGGAATGGAAGTTGCTACATACTTTCAATAGAAACAAGTATAGGATTATAGGATTTAGCGGAGGTTTTCATGGAGAATTTTACATTTTATTCACCGACATATTTCGATTTCGGTAAAGAAACAGAGTCACATGCCGGAAAACTTATAAAACGTTTTGGCGGAAGTAAGGTTTTGATACATTACGGCGGAGGAAGCGTCATAAGATCCGGACTTTTGGACAGAGTAAAGAAGTCGCTCGAAGATGAGAGCCTGGCATATGTCATGCTTGGAGGCGTTCAGCCAAATCCGAGAAGCGGTCTCGTGTACGAAGGAATAGAACTCTGCAAAAAGGAAGGTGTGGATTTCATTCTTGCAGTCGGTGGAGGAAGTGTTATAGATTCAGCCAAAGCCATTGCAATCGGAACCTGTTATGACGGTGATTTCTGGGATTTCTACATGGGAAAGCCGATTGAAGAAGCAATTCCTGTCGGAACAGTTCTTACCATTGCTGCTGCAGGTAGCGAGGGAAGTCCTGATTCTGTTATCACAAAAGAAGAGGGTATGCTAAAAAGAGCTACCAGCGGAAATGTTTTGCGCCCTAAGTTCAGTATATTAAACCCTGCTTTGACGCAGACTTTGCCGCCATACCAGACAGCAGCCGGAATCACGGACATAATGGCTCATCTTTATGAGAGATATCTCACAAATACAAAGGAAGTTGAAGTTACCGACAGACTTCTCGAGGCTCTTCTTCTCACCATGATTCATGAGGGACCGAGAGTAATAGCTGACCCTGATAACTACGAGGCCAGAGCAAACATTATGTGGGCCGGAATGGTTGGACACAACAACACCTGTGGCGTGGGAAGAAGTCAGGATTGGAACAGCCACACTATAGAGCACGAGCTTTCAGCTCTTTATGACTGTGCTCACGGAGCGGGACTTGCTGTTACTTTACCTGCGGTATTCAGATATGTTTACAAACATGATGTTATGAGATTTGCTAAGGTTGCATCACGTGTATGGGGATGTCAGATGGATTTTGACAATCCTGAAAGCACGGCTCTTGCAGGAATAACAGCACTGGAAACATTCTTGAAGAGCATAGGAATGCCTGTAAGATTCGATGAATTGGGAGCTAAGAAAGAAGATATCCCTACACTCGTAAAGAACCTTTGCTACGGCGAAGGCAGAGACGGCAAGATTCAGGGCTTTGTTACTCTCTATGCAGAGGATTGCAGAAAAATATATGAAATGATGGCAGAATAATATTTGTTGCGTATTTAGAACAAATTGTTGCATTTGGGCACGTAAATTGCTATAAATGACTCAGGGTATTGGGGAGTTTGTTCTAAAATCAAATAAAAGAGTATTTTTTAAAACATTGTTTTCCTTTTACCGTCAAAACTAAAATGGTAAATAGGGAAACAATGTTTTTATTTAAAAAAAAACAAAACCGGGAAATAAAGCGGTTGATTTAGAATAATACTTTTGTTTGAAAAAACTTGGCACAGCGTTTGCTACAATACTTGCGGCTAAATTAAAATGCATGCAAATAGTTTAAGGAGAAATGAAATGAAAAAGAAATTTTTGGCATTACTCAGCGTAATGGCACTCGGCGCAAGCCTTCTTGCCGGCTGTGGCAGCACAGCAAGCGAAACTGCTTCTACAGAAGGCACCGAAGCTGCAACTGAGGCAGCTACAGAAGCAACAGAGACAGCTGATGCAGATGACACATCATCAGAAGGAAGCACATTAATCTACGGTAGCAACGACTACACAAGAATCAACCCTGCTATCGACGAGCACGGTGAGATCAACCTTCTTTTGTTTGACGGACTTACAGCTCATGACGCTGACAACAACGTTGTACCAGGTCTTGCAGAGAGCTGGGACATCGATGATGAGAACAACACATACACTTTCCACATCAGAGAAGGTGTAAAGTGGCATGACGGTGAAACTTTCACAGCTGAAGACGTTAAATTTACAATCGAAGCAATCATGAATCCGGACAATGAGTCTGAAATTGCTTCAAACTATGAAGAAGTAGCTGACATCACAGTAGTTGATGACAACACTGTAACATTTACACTTTCAGAGAAGAACGTTGCTTTCCTTGAGTACATGACAATCGGTATTCTTCCAAAGCATCTTCTTGACGGAAAGGATATGCAGAACGATCCTTACTTCAAGAGCCCTGTAGGAACTGGCCCATACAAGTTCAGCGAGTGGGTTGAGGGACAGAGCATCACTCTTGAGGCAAATGAAGATTACTACAAGGGGGCTCCAAACATCCAGACAATCGTTTTCAAGATTGTGGATGATGACAATGCAAAGGCTCTTCAGCTTCAGTCAGGAGAGATCAACTTCGCAAAGATCACTCCAAAGGATACACAGGCAATCGCTTCAAACGACGGTTTCTATGTATACAACATGAAGACATCTGACTACAGAGGAATTATGTACAACTTCAACAATGATTTCTGGAAAGAGAACGCAGACATCATCCCTGCTATCAGCTACGGTATCGATCGTCAGGCAATGGTAGACGCAGTTCTTCTCGGAGACGGAATCGTAGCTTACGGACCACTTCAAAGAAACGTATACAATGACGAGTCAACAAACCTTTACGATTACAATCCTGAGAAAGCTGTAGAGATCATCGAAGCAGCAGGATGGACAATGGGTGATGACGGAATCTACGAGAAAGACGGACAGAAGCTTTCATTCACTGTAACATGTAAAGAGGGAGATCAGGTAAGAGCTGACCTTGCAGCTATCGCAACACAGCAGCTTGCTGAGATCGGTGTTGATTGTAAATCAGAGATCAAGTCAAAGATTGACTGGGCCGGACAGGATGCTTTCCTTATCGGATGGGGAAGTCCATTTGACGCAGACGATCACACATGGAAGGTATTCGGAACAGACAAGGGTGCAAACTACAACGCATACTCAGATGCTATCGTAGACGAGGCACTCAAGAACGCACGTCAGACAGACGATCCTGAAGAGCGTGCAAAATACTATTCAGAGTTCCTTAACGAGATGAACGCTAACCCTGCATACACATTCTTCTGCTATGTAGACGTTGACTATGTTTCAAATGTAAGTATTAACGGAATCACACCTGATACAATTCTTGGACATCACGGTGTAGGTATTTTCTGGAACGTTGAGGAGTGGACACTTGACTAATGCAAGAGATAATCTTGTGATTGATATTGAAAATCTTTCTGTCGAGATAAAAACCGAAACTGAAAAGATTAATGCTATAAGGAATCTCTCCCTGTCTTTAAGGCAGGGGGAGATACTTGCTATAGTGGGAGAGTCGGGAAGCGGAAAAACCATGGTTTGCCGAAGCATCATGGAGCTTTTGCCAAAGTCTGCAAAGGTGACAAGCGGAGTGATAAAAGCACCGAAAAACGAGATGGCAATGGTTTTTCAGAACCCAATGACATCCCTCGATCCGACCATGACTATCGGAAAGCAGTTGTCCTACGCAATAAAATCAAGAAACAAGATAAAAGACAAAACAGAGATAAAAAACAGAGCAATAGAGCTTCTTAAACTTGTGCAGATAGACCGCGCCGAGGAGAGATACAACCAGTATCCTTGGCAGCTTTCCGGAGGAATGAGACAGAGATGTGTCTTGGCCATGGCACTTGGACTTGAGCCAAAGGTTCTCCTTGCGGATGAACCTACGACAGCTCTTGATGTGACCGTGCAGGCCAGCATTTTGGGACTCATCAGCAGTCTCAGGGAAAAGCTTGGATTGAGCATTTTGTTCATCACACACGATCTCGGTGTGGTAGCGGGAATCGCCGACAGAGTTGCCATAATGAAAGCCGGTTCTGTGGTGGAGTGCGATACTACGGAGAATGTATATCACTCACCGAAGCATGAATACACAAAAGAACTTATGAATTCTCTGCCGTCAAACGCGGGAGAATTTGAGGTAAAGAGTGTGGAGAACGTTGAGACAGTTCTTCAGGTAAAGGATCTTTCCCACTATTTCAAACTTGGAAGAAAATCCTATATCAGAGCAGCGAACAACGTTTCTTTTGATATTAAGCACGGCGAGATTTTTTCCATAGTTGGCGAGTCGGGTTCCGGAAAGTCAACTTTGGCCCGATGCATCTTGAATATGTACAAGCCAAATTCGGGTGAGATCATTTACGACGAGAATGTTGTTTTGGCTTCCGACAAAGTAAAAATGAGCCGTGAGGACAAGAGAAAAGTCTCTGCGGAAATAAGAGTTATTTCTCAGGACAGCGACACGGCGTTGAATCCTCACATGACGGTTAGACAGGTTATCGAGGAGCCTCTGCTTTTACATCACATGTTTAAGACAAAGGCTGAGATGTATGCATACATGGAAGAACTCTTGGATGACGTGGAGCTTCCGAGAACTTTGATGGATCAGCCTGTCACCATGCTTTCAGGCGGACAGAGACAGCGTGTCAGCATAGCGAGAGCCTTCGGTTCGAAGCCAAAGCTTCTCATTGCGGATGAACCTCTGGCATCTTTGGATGTGACCATGCAGATGCAGATTGTAAAGCTTTTTGCTCACCTCATAAAGGAACATGACACCAGTATGCTCTTTATAGCACACGACCTTTCCATGGTCAGATTCTTGAGCACGAGAGTCGGAGTTATGTACAAGGGTGAGCTTGTGGAAGTGGGTACCACCGAGGAGATATTTAACAATCCAAAGCATGAGTACACCAAAAAGCTTATAGCGGCTATGCCGATTCCTGACCCTGATATTGAGAGAGAAAAGATAAGATTGTTTAAGGAGAGAGTATGAATAAGAGAAAAAAATTATTAATTCTTATTGCCAAAAAGATGCTCGTCTTTTTTGTATCCATTTTCGCTCTTTCAATCATTGCTTTCTCAATGTCAAGGATAGCGCCGGGTGATCCTCTTGTATCTTACTACGGGGACAGAGCCGAGAGGATGAACACGGAAGAGCGCGAGCATGCAATTCATAGACTTGGTCTCGACGGAACATTGACAGACCAGTATGTGGCATGGTTCAAGGGAGCCATAAAGGGAGATTTTGGAGAGTCATTTAAATATAAAGAGAACGTTCTCACTGTCATAGCGGGAAGATTGGTGAACACCCTTCTTTTGGGAGGAATAGGCTTTCTTCTCACATTTTTCCTGGCTTTGCTTTTGGGAATACTGTGTGCCTTGCATGAGGGCGACTGGCTGGACACCCTGCTTTGCAAGGTGGGAACCATCACCAGCTGTATACCCGAGTTCTGGCTTTCGCTGGTTTTGATACTGATTTTTTCGGTTACATTTCACCTTCTGCCGAGTAGCGGAGCATTCGGACTTGGGGAAGCAGACAGCATATTGAGCCGAATCAGGCACATGATCCTGCCTATGGTGGTCATTGTTTTAAGCCATCTTTGGTATTACGCCTACCTTATCAGAAATAAGCTGATAGATGAAAAGCGAAAAGAGTACGTCCTCATGTCAAAGAGCATGGGACTGACCAACAGACAGGTTATGTGGAGACATTGCGTGAGAAACATAATGCCTGCTTTTATCAGTATTATGGCAATCTCATTGAACCATGTTCTTGAGGGAACTTACATAGTGGAGATGGTTTATTCTTATCCGGGAATCGGTACGCTTTCATTTGAGAGTGCAAAGTATCACGACTACAACATGCTTATGGTGCTTGTTATCATCATGGGAGTAGTGGTTATTCTTGGAAACATAATCGGTCAGATCATAAGCGAGAACATCGACCACAGAATGAAAGAAGAGGCAATAATAGAGGATGCGGAGGTAGTGGCAAGTGAAAAGATTTAAAGGAAAGCCCCTCGTATCTGCGATTATATTGGGCCTAATAATTCTTGGTTGCGTTTTTGCCGAGGTTATAATGAACCATGATCCTGTATATATGGATTTGGCAAACTTTGACAAAGCTCCGGGAAAAGAATTCTTTTTCGGAACGGACAATTTGGGAAGAGATATTTATTCCATGATTTGGTACGGTGGAAGATGTTCTCTTATGATAGGATTTTTGGCGACATTGATTTCCACCACTATAGCAGTTGTTTACGGTACCTTAAGCGGTATCTCAGGAATGCTTGTGGATGATATCATGATGAGATTTACCGAGATTCTTTTGAGCATTCCGGGAATTCTTCTCATCATATTTGTGCAGGCCATGATTGGACAACAGAATATCCTTGCAATCTCAATCATTATTGGGGTAACAAGCTGGATGAGTATTGCGAAGATGGTGCGAACAGAGGTTAAGCTCATTCGTACGCAGGAGTATGTTTTGGTTTCAAAACAGATGGGAGCAGGATTTTTCCATGTGCTTGGAAAACACTATTTCCCAAACTTTATTTCATCCATAATGTTTATGATAGTTATGAATGTAAGAAGCGCCATAGTTGCTGAGTCCACCTTGAGCTTTCTTGGACTTGGACTTCCAATTGAAGTTATTTCATGGGGAAGCATGCTTAGCCTTTCCGAGAAAGCTTTGATATCAAATGCCTGGTGGGTAATTCTTATCCCCGGTGTATTTCTTGTGATAACACTTATGTGCATCACGAATATCGGAAATTACATCCGTGAAAGGATGAACAAGGGCGAGAGTAATATGTAGAATTCGATTTGGCATTCAATAAAAGAGCCGCAGGTCAATTACGACTTGCGGCTTTGTTATGTTTGATATGTATCGATTAGAGTTTCTCAGGTTCCGGATACTCTACTCCGAATGTCTCTACAGTCACCTTTTTCATTTTCTGCTCAACCATTGGTCTGTCACTGTAATCTGTAGGAACTTCAGCGATGTGATTTACGACTTCCATTCCCTCTGTGACTTTTCCGAATGCGGCGTAATCTCCGTCAAGGTGTGGAGCATTCTGATGCATGATGAAGAACTGGCTTCCTGCAGAATCAGGAATCATTGTTCTTGCCATTGAGAGAACACCAGGTGTGTGCTTAAGATCGTTCTTGAAACCGTTTGAGGAGAATTCACCCTTGATGCTGTAGCCCGGTCCGCCGATACCGATTCCTTCAGGATCTCCACCCTGAAGCATGAAGCCCTTTATAACTCTATGGAAGATGATTCCATCGTAAAATCCTTTATTTATAAGGCTGATAAAGTTGTTTACGGTATTTGGGGCAATCTCAGGATAAAGCTCAGCTTTTATCACTTCACCGCTCTCCATCTCAATAGTGACTATTGGATTCTGTGCCATATTATAATCCTCTTTTCGTTGTTTTTATTCATTAAGTAATGCAAAACCATGATAAACGTTTGCGAAAAAAATGTAAAGTTTGACATGTTGGGAATCTGTGGTCACCGCGGTTTTAATGGTTTTATGAATATTACCGCCCAGAAATGCTTATTACTTTTTTGGCGGTAACGCCACTACCGCCAGAACCAGTTATTTACAACATCAGCGGTAATATTTTATAATTTCTTGGTTGATAGGATAGAAAAAGGTGAAATATGTTTAAGAACACTATATACAACAAACTTCCGGATGGACCGGAGGCAGGCAACACCCTGGTTATAACTGATGATGACGCAATTGCTCTTGAGTGCAAAACAAAGGGAATAGCTGTCATAGGAGTGGAAAAAGAAGATAAAAGAATATGGAACGCTTCATATACCGTGGAGTCCGAATACTTGATTGACGACAAACTTAAGGAACTTGTCTGGGCCAGACATAATCACAAGGCTTACAGCCCTTTTGAGACAGAGAGACTCACAGCCATAGAGATAGATATGGATTCCCGTGATGCGGTGTTGGCATTTTTAAATGAAATATCTGATGAGGACAAATCCGAAAAAAGCCATTGCCACAGGAAGCAGGTATTTACCTTCGACAGGGGATTTCTTGAGGATGAGGAGTGCCTGAAAAGTTATATCGAAAACCAATATGCTTTCTACGGATTCGGTATGTGGCAGCTTCTGGAAAAGGAGACGGGCGAGATGATTGGCCTGGTGTCCTTAAATGTGGAGCGAGGAGAGGTGCTCACCATGGGATATGCAGTAAAGCCGCCAAAAAGGCGTATGGGCTATGCAAAAGAAGCCTGTGAGGCAGCAGTTGAGTATGCAAAAGAGTTTGGGTATGACATGCTTTTCCTAAGAATTAGCAAGGACAACGATGTGTCTTTAAAATTTGCGGAGAAGCTGGGTTTTAGCGAACTCAATGAAGATGGTTCGGATTGCATTTTTTACAAAAACTTAATATAATGAAGGTTACTAATTATTTTAAAGTGCGAGTTTTTTGAAGAAAACAAATAACTCGAACTTTTGAAAAACTATTTTGGTAAATAATAAAAAGAATAGCTATATTCAGGTTTACATAGAAGAGGAACAAAATGGCGGAAATCTCAGCGGAAGAAGTTGAAAAAGTCGAGAGAGAATTTCATAGAGGTGACGATGCTATTTGCCCTACAAAGGACTTCAAAGATCCTGAGAGTCTGTACGGCGAACTTATAGCAACTATAAAGAAATATCATCCATCAGCGGACATATCGCTCGTTGAAAAGGCATACCACGTGGCAGATGAGGCTCACAAGGGACAAGTGCGCAAATCGGGAGAACCGTATATCATTCATCCTTTGTGCGTGGCAACTATTCTTGCGGAGCTTGAGTTGGACAAGGAAACCATCGTAGCCGGTATTCTTCATGATGTCGTAGAAGATACCATTATGACTGATGATGAGATAAAAGAGGAATTCGGAGAGGAAGTTGCTCTTCTTGTTGACGGTGTCACTAAGTTGGGACAGCTGTCTTACGATATGGATAAGGTGGAGGTCCAGGCAGAAAATTTAAGAAAAATGTTTCTTGCTATGGCAAAAGACATCAGAGTTATCTTGATAAAGCTTGCCGACAGACTTCACAACATGCGTACTTTAAAGTACATGACTCCGGAAAAACAGAGAGAAAAAGCAAGAGAGACAATGGATATCTATTCTCCGTTGGCACAGCGACTTGGTATATCGAAAATCAAAGTCGAGCTGGACGATCTCTCATTAAAATATTTGGAACCTGAAGCATACAGAAATCTTGTGGAGACTATCGCTCAGAGAAAGAGCGCCAGAGAAGAGTATGTGGGACAGCTTGTCGATGCGGTAAAAGAATGCATCGATGAGGCAGGAATCGAAGCTACGGTATATGGAAGAGCGAAGCACTTCTTCAGCATATACAAAAAGATGGTTAATCAGAATAAGACCATCGATCAGATTTATGATTTATTTGCAATCAGAATCATAGTTGAGGACGTAAAAGACTGCTATGCAGCACTCGGCGTCATTCACGAGAAATACAAACCTATTCCGGGAAGATTCAAAGACTACATAGCCATGCCAAAGCCAAACATGTATCAGTCTTTGCATACGACCCTTATCGGACCGACAGGACAGCCTTTTGAGATACAGATAAGAACAAAGGAGATGCACCGTACATCCGAGTACGGTATCGCAGCCCATTGGAAATACAAAGAGGGAATCAGCGGCGACACCAGCGGAAATCAGGAAGAAGTAAAGCTGAACTGGCTGAAGCAGATTCTCGAGTGGCAGAGAGACAGCTCCGACAATAAAGAGTTTATGAGCTATCTGAAAGCGGACCTCAATCTGTTTTCGGATAATGTATTCTGCTTCACACCATCGGGAGATGTAAAAAACCTTCCAAACGGAAGTACACCTATAGATTTTGCCTACTCTATCCATTCCGCAGTCGGAAACAGAATGATAGGTGCAAAGGCAAACGGAAAGCTTGTTCCGATAGACTATGTTATTCAGAACGGTGATCTCATAGAGGTTCTGACATCACAGAACTCCAGAGGACCTAGCCGTGACTGGCTCAACATAGTAAAGAGCACCCAGGCGAAAAATAAGATAAACCAGTGGTTCAGGAGCCAGTTCAAAGAGGAAAACATCCTTAAAGGAAAAGAACTGGTAGTTAACTATGCAAAGTCAAAGGGTATAAATTTTGCAGAGATCAACAAGCCTGAATATCAGCAGAAGATCATCATTAAATATGGTTTCCATGACTGGGATTCCGCTATGGCCACTGTAGGACACGGCGGCTTAAAGGAAAGCCAGATAGTAAACCGTATGGTGGAAGAATACCAGAAAGACCATATTGTTCCGTTGTCCGATCAGGATGTATTGGACAGCGCACCGGATAAGGATAAAAACAGAGAAGAGTCCAGATCAAAGGGCGGAATCGTAGTCAAGGGACTTCACGATGTATCCGTTCATTTGAGCAAATGCTGTTCCCCTGTGCCGGGAGATGAGATAGTGGGATTCGTCACCAGGGGTAGGGGCGTATCCATCCACAGAACCGACTGTATCAATATTTTGAACATGTCGGAGATGGACAGAAGCCGTCTCCTCGAAGCATGGTGGCAGCAGGGACCTGAAAGCGGCCTTTATCAGGCAGACATCAAGATTTACGGACACAACAGAACCGGACTTCTTGTGGATATTTCAAAGATTCTTTCGGAGAGAAATATAGATATAAAAAGTATACATTCTACAACCAATAAGCAGAACGTTGCGACTATAGAAATCTCCTTTGCGGTGAAGGGCAAAGAGGAACTTGTCGCACTGGTTGAAAAGATTCGCCAGATTGAAAGCATTATTGATGTAGTTCGTACGACCGGCTAAAAAACGGTATAGGGGGTTTTATTTTTATGCAATTTTTTGTAAATGCAAAAGCATTCAAGAGCGGAAACGGATCGGAGGAGTATCCGTTCAAGACAATCACAGAGGCTGCGGATGTAGCCGGACCGGGAGATGAAGTAATAGTTTATCCCGGAATTTACAGAGAAAATGTCAATCCGAAAAACGCAGGTCTTCCGGGAATGAATGTCGTATATCGTTCAAAGGAGCCGTTAAAGGCGGTAATCACAGGTTCTGAGAGAATAACAAACTGGGAGCCTTATGAGGGAGATGTGTGGGTTTCCCGTATAGGAAACGGAATTTTCGGAGAGTACAATCCCTATACTACACTTGTATACGGCGACTGGTTCATACAGACAATGATCGCTCATACGGGTGAAGTTTATCTGAATGAGAAGTCTCTCTACGAGGTGACGGAGCTTGAGAAGGTTTTAAATCCTGTGAAATATGAGCCTTCATGGGATGCGGATTTCAGCCTTCACACCTGGTACACCGAGCAGGATGCCGAGAAGAATGAGACAGTTATCTACGCCAATTTCGGCGGATTAAATCCAAATGAAGAAGAAGTAGAAATAAATGTGCGACGCAACTGCTTTTATCCGCAGAAGGAAGGCGTCGGATATATCACACTTTCGGGCTTTACGGTAAAACGTGCGGCGACACAGTGGGCTCCGCCTACAGGCTATCAGGAGGGAATGATTGGTCCTCATTGGTCTAAGGGCTGGATCATCGAGGACTGTGATGTTTACCAGTCAAAATGCTCGGGAATATCACTTGGAAAATACCTTCAGCCAAACAATGACAACAAGTGGTCAAAATGGAAATTCAAGGACGGTACACAGACCGAGAGAGATGCAATCTGTCAGGCTCAGTTTGATGGATGGAGCAAGGAGACCATAGGTTCTCACATCATCAGACGCTGCAACATCCACGACTGCGGACAGACCGGAATCGTCGGACATTTGGGTGGAGTTTTCTCACTTATCGAGGACAACCACATTCATCATATCAACAACAAGCAGAACCTTGCAGGTGCTGAAATCGGCGGAATAAAGATGCATGCTGCGATAGATGTAATCATCAGAAGAAATCATTTCCATCACTGCACAAGAGGACTTTGGCTTGATTGGCAGGCACAGGGAACAAGGGTTACTCAGAACCTTTTCCATGACAACACTCTGCCTAAGGATGAAAATGCAAAGGAAGAGAATGCACTTGGACTTGGAGAGGATATCTTCGTTGAGGTTTCACACGGACCAACACTTATAGACAACAATATTATGTTGTCAGACTGTGCGATGAGACTGTCTACTCAGGGGTTTGCTTTGGTTCATAACCTTATCGCAGGCTCATTTGTAGCTGTTGGTCAGGGCGTAAATAACGGTTCGATTACAAAACCGTCACCGAGATACACACCGTATCATATGCCTCACAGAACTGAGGTTGCGGGATTTATGACCATCCTTCACGGAGATGCCAGATTCTACAACAATATATTTATTCAAAAACCTGTCAGACCTTGCATGCAGGAGCTTTCAAAAGCAATGGAGAACAATGCCTGGTCAGATCTCAATATGACAGTCGGAACCGTACCGTTTGATGAGTATCCTACATTGGAAGAATACTGTGAGCAGTTTGTGGGCTATTGCGGAATGGGCTCTGAACAGTCAGACAGATACTACAACCCGCTTCCGGTATGGACCGGCGGAAATGTCTTCTTCAACGGCGCGAAGCCTGTAAGCAAGGAAAAGGACTACTATGCGGATGACACCAGCAAGGTATTTGTTGAAGTGGTGGAGAATAACGGAAAGGTCTGCCTCAGGACAAACGTTTATGATTCGCTTTCAAAATCCACAGCATCCATCATAGACTCCGAAACACTTGGCTTAGCCTTTGAGCCGGAGCAGAGATTTGAGAATCCTGATGGCAGCGAGATAGTGTTTGACGAGGACTTCTTCGGAAACCACAGAGCTGCAAATCCAACCGTGGGACCGTTTGAGGAGAGCAAGGGAATTTTTGAACTTTTTGATATTGCTTAAATATCCAAAAGCACCATAAAGAAGGGCTGAATTATGAACGATTTAGTTATTCTATTATCAATAGCATTGGCTTTATTAGTTGTATTCAGAAAGAATATATATATTGTGAATGCATGTTTAGTCGTAATGGGACTGACACTTATAGTAAAAGGCGGAACGATAATAGGCGCATCAATGTGGAAAAACATCGCGGTTGCATTGATAGTATGTGGGATACTAATGATATGTATAGCAACTTTCAGATGTGCTCTATATTACTTCCGAAAGAGAAATAAAATAGAATAAAGATTAAAAGACTGAAGCAGTATTGCTATGAGAAGAGAGGGATGTAATGTCTCTCTCTTTTGTTTTGTAGGCTTCGTGTATCAAAAATCTTCGTAATTTCATTGCTGGTGATTTTCACTAAATCAATTGCTTATTCTCTTATGAAGGACTCTAGATTTTCTTAGCATTTTATGAATAAGCCAGCAAATTTTCATCCGGATGATGAAAATAGGGAGCGCAACGCCAGGGATGGCGAATTGCGACCGTTTCCGTACGGTATAGATGTCTTTTCAAAATGCTTAGAAAATCTTAAGCCCGTAACCGAGAATAACAATGATTTAGTGCAAATCACCATTAATGTAGTTTTTA
>JAILLZ010000034.1 GCA_024692885.1 Lachnospiraceae bacterium
CCAAAGACTACAAAGAAGCTTGCTGTTCTTGACAGAACAAAAGAGCCTGGAGCACTTGGAGATCCATTATATCTCGACGTTGCTACCACACTTCTTGAGGCTGGAAAGAGCGATATCACACTTGTTGGTGGACGTTACGGACTTGGTTCAAAGGATACACCTCCTTCATCAATCTTCGCAGTATACAAAGAGCTTGAGAAGGACGCTCCTAAGAAACGTTTCACAATCGGTATCGTAGATGATGTTACAAACCTCAGCTTACCGGAGGTTAAGCCGGCACCTATCACGTCTGCACCTGGAACAGTAGAGTGCAAGTTCTGGGGACTTGGTGGAGACGGTACAGTTGGAGCTAACAAGAACTCTACAAAGATCATCGGAGACCATACAGATAAATATATCCAGGCATACTTCCAGTATGACTCAAAGAAGACAGGAGGAGTTACAATTTCTCACTTGAGATTCGGTGATTCTCCTATCAGAAGCCCATACTACATCAACCAGGCAGACTTTGTAGCTTGCCACAACCCTTCATATGTTACTAAGGGATTCAAGATGGTTCAGGATGTTAAGCCGGGCGGAGTATTTATGATCAACTGTCAGTGGACAGATGAAGAGCTTGCTCATCATCTCAATGCCGCTGCAAAGAAATATATCTACGACAACAACATTCAGCTCTACACCATCAACGCTATCGATAAAGCTATCGAAATCGGAATGGGTAAGAGAACAAACACAATCCTTCAGTCAGCATTCTTCAAGCTTGCAAACGTAATGCCTATCGAAGATGCAGTAGACTTCATGAAGCAGGCTGCTAAGAAGTCATACGGTAAGAAGGGTGACGCTGTAGTAGAGATGAACTACAAGGCAATTGATGCCGGTGTAGACGCAGTACATAAAGTAGAAATCCCGGCTTCTTGGGCAAACCCAGAGGCAGATGCTCCTGCAAAAGAGCTTCAGGGACTTCCAAAGGTTGTAAAACTTGTAAAGGATGTTATGACTCCTATCTCTATCATGGATGGAGATTCACTTCCTGTTTCAGCATTTGCTGAGAATCCGGACGGACAGTTCGAGCTCGGAGCTTCAGCTTACGAGAAGAGAGGAACAGCCGTAACAGTACCTGAGTGGGATGCTGAGAAGTGTGTACAGTGTAACCTTTGTTCATTTGTATGTTCACATGCAACAATTCGTCCATTCATGCTTGACGATGCAGAAGTAAAGGCAGCTCCTTCACAGATTAAGCTTGCTGATGTTAAGGTTCCAAAGGATACAGGATACAAGTTCACAATGAGCGTATCTCCACTTGATTGTATGGGATGCGGTGAGTGTGTAACTGTTTGTCCTACAAAGGCTATCACAATGGTACCTCAGGAGTCTCAGGCAGATGAGCAGCCTGTATTCGATTACCTCGTAGCAAACGTTGGTAAGAAGGCAGATGCAGCCGGAGCTTCAAACACAGTTAAGGGATCTCAGTTCAACCAGCCATTGCTTGAGTTCTCAGGCTCATGTGCAGGATGTGCAGAGACTTCATACGCAAGACTTATCACTCAGCTCTTCGGTGAGCATATGTACGTTTCAAACGCTACAGGATGTTCTTCAATCTGGGGTGGTCCTGCAGCTACAGCACCATACACAGTAAACAAGGATTCCAAGAAGGGTCCGGCTTGGGCAAACTCATTGTTCGAGGATAACGCTGAGCACGGAATGGGAATGGAAGTTGGACAGAAGTTCCTTCGTGACAAAGCTATAGAGCATGCTAAGAAGTGTGCATCATCAGACAAGGCTTCAGCAGCTATCAAGGATGCTTTCGCTAAGTTTGAAGAGACAGTAAACAATACTCAGGAGAACGCAGCACCTGCAGCCGCTCTTGTAGCAGAGCTTGAGAAAGCAGCTAAAGAGGGATGTCCGGAAGCTAAGGCAGCTCTTGAACTTAAAGATTACCTTCCAAAGAAATCTATCTGGATCATGGGAGGAGACGGATGGGCTTATGACATCGGTTTCGGTGGATTAGACCATGTACTCGCTTCAGGTGAGAACGTAAACGTTATGGTATTTGATACAGAGATGTACTCAAATACAGGTGGACAGGCTTCAAAGGCTTCTAACATCGGTGAGGTTTGCCAGTTCGCTGCTGCAGGAAAAGAAATCGGTAAGAAGTCACTTGCTGAGATCGCTATGAGCTACGGATATGTATATGTAGCACAGATTGCTCTCGGAGCAAACCCTGCACAGGCTGTAAAGGCTATCACAGAGGCTGAGGCTTACAACGGACCATCACTTATCATCGGATACGCTCCTTGTGAGCTTCACGGTGTAACAGGTGGTATGAACCACTGCCAGGATGAGATGAAGAAAGCAGTAGCTGCAGGTTACTGGAACCTCTTCTCATTCAACCCTGCACTTAAGGCAGAAGGAAAGAATCCATTCACCCTTTCTTCAAAGGCCGGAGATGGATCTTACCAGGATTTCCTCAACAACGAGACACGTTATACACGTCTCCAGAGAGCATTCCCGGATCGTGCAGAGAAACTCTTCAAGGAGTCAGAGGAAGCTGCAAAGGCTCGCTTCGAGCATCTTGAGAGATTGATTGAACTCTACAAATAAATTGAGTTAAATCATAAACAAAGCTATTAAAGGATGTCGACTTTGTCGACATCCTTTTTTATACTTTTTTAATTGTGCATAACTTATTTTGAAAGTATAATATTATCAACTAATTTTGGTATGAATGTATTTCACAAGGAGGAGCAAAAGATATGGCAGATTGGTTTGGAAAAGAGGTATTTAAGCTTGGTTTTGGACTTATGAGATTACCAAAACTTGAAGATGGAAAGACAATAGACGTGGACCAGGTTTCAAAGATGGTGGATATGTTTATAGAGGCAGGCGGAACATATTTTGATACCGCTTATGTGTATGATGATGGCCGTTCGGAGGAAGCAACCAAGCTTGCTCTTGTAGACCGTTATCCGAGAGAGAAGTATACACTTTGCACCAAACTCAACGCATGGCACGGAGCACATGACGAGGAGAGCGCAAAAAAGCAGTTTTACACCAGCTTAGAGCGTACAGGTGCAGGATATTTTGATTATTATCTTTTGCATGCGCTCATGGATGACAATGCGCATCTTTATGATGATTATCATCTTTGGGACTATGTAGCCGACCTTAAGGAAAAAGGTCTCATTAAGTACTTCGGATTCTCATTCCACGGAAGTCCAAAGCTTTTGGATAAGCTTTTAACAGACCATCCTGAGGTGGACTTTATCCAGCTTCAGATAAACTATGCGGATTGGGAAGATGAAAAGGTTGCTGCAAGAGAATGCTGGGAGATAGCTAGAAAGCACGATAAATCCATCACCGTTATGGAGCCTGTAAAGGGTGGAGCATTGGCAAATACTATTCCGGAAGTAAAAGAGATTTTTGAGAAAGCAAATAAGAATCTTTCACCTGCCGGTTGGGCTATCCGATACGCAGCGTCTCTTGATGGAATCCTTACAGTACTTTCCGGTATGTCAAATGTAGAGCAGATGGAAGACAACCTCAGCTTCATGAGAGATTTTAAGCCTCTTAATGAGGATGAGCAGAAGGTTATAAAAGAAGTTGTTAAGGTTCTTGACTCTGTTGAAACCATAAAATGTACCGCATGTCATTACTGCACAGAGGGATGCCCTAGTCAGATACCTATTCCTGAAATCTTCAGTGCAAGAAATAGAGAGCTCATGTTCAACGCTAAAGAAAGTGCAAAGATGGATTATGCCAGAGTGACAGAGGGCAAAGGAAAAGCCAGCGACTGCATTCAGTGCGGACAGTGTGAAAATGCATGTCCTCAGCATCTGCCTATAATCTCGCTTCTTCAGGAAATTTCGGGTATTATGGAGTAATCCAATGAAAAAACAATAAGTTGCTTAAACCCTACTAAAATGCTACAATTAAGGGTACAAAAAGGGGAGGTGCCTGCATCGCAGGAAACATATGGTTTTCGGATTATTTAAGCATAAAAAGAAAAAAAGGCATTCGAACCGAAAATACGGAAGATTAAAATGTAGGGTTAAGGAGAATAGAAAAGTGGCAGAAGAAAAGGTATTAAGCGAAGAGGAAGTTTTTGACGAAGGAAAAACATTGGCAGACGCAAAACAGGAAAACAGTTTTCTGCTGTCACAGATAGACGAGTTCAGAGAGAAAGCAAAGCAGTTGCAGGAGCTTATGTTTGCCAGAGAGAAAAAGGCAAAAGAGCTTCAGTCATTGGTTGACGAGAAGGACGCAAAGGCAAAGGCTATTGACAGCGAACTCGAAGAGAAGAGAAAGATTGCAAACGGACTGACATCAGCTATGGAAGCAAAGATTGACGGTCTTGTTTCAAAGATTAAAGAAAATCTGTCGGAGAACAAAGAACAGACTAGGACATCACTCGATGAAGTGAGCACAAAAATAGATAAGCTTAAAGAAGAACTCGAAGAAAAAATTCATTCCGAGGATGTTTTATGCTACAGAAATATGCAGAGTTTGGTCGAAGAATCCGATAAAAAGATTGAAGAACTAAGTAAGAAGGTAGATGAGTTGTCCAAAAACAGTGGAAACGGAAAACTCACCTTCCTGGCTTTCCTTAATTTGGTCGGTATAGTGATTCTTATACTGGCGCATTTTGGGATGATCTAAAAGGTCGTGATAGTGTGAAATTTGAAAAAATGACAAATGGCTCATTGAGATGCAGCCTCACCAAACAGGATTTGGACAACAATGGTGTAAAAATGGAAGATTTTTTCACCAACAATCAAACTGCCCGTGATTTCCTGGAAAAGCTGATTCACATGGCAGAGCGTGAAGTGGGTTATAAGACATCAGGAAACATGATGTCTATACAAGCTGCGGCCGTTTCCGAAAACGACATTATTTTGACTTTTACTGAGCATCAGCTGAACGGATCCGATCTCATAGAGAAAATCAGAGATATGGTATCCGGCAAGGCTACTGAAGAAAACACTACCGACAATGAGGACAATCTTTTCCTGGAACTCAACGATAAAAACAGAAGCGAGGGACAGGATTATACTTATCTGCTTATGTTTGATGACTTGGACATGATTATGCGTTTTGCAAGAGTTATGATCACAAGAGAAAAAAAGCTGGATAAGGTTATAAGCACCGTATATAAATATAACGATAAGTATTATATGCACGCTAATCTTAATTTTTCTTCGAAAGATTATCTTTACAGTTTTGTATCGACGGGTATGGAATATGCAAAGACCATTCAAAAAGGGGATGTTTTCATTTCATTCCTTGAGGAACATGGCAAGCTTATCATAGGCCCGTGGGCAATGCAGGAACTCGGAGTAATGTAAACATGAAACTAAAGGGTATAGTAGTGGGGGTTATTTTTGCGGCAGTGCTTATGTTTCTGCCGCAAAATATTTTTGCGGATTTATCCGTATCTAAAATGGATATCTATGTCGAACTCAATGATGACGGCAGTGCTGATGTCACTCAGTACTGGTCTACTTATGCAAACGAGGGCGACGAATTCTCCATCCGTTACAGCAATAACGGATTTCTGGAATTCTCGGATCTTTATGTTACCGACAAGTCGGGAAGTTATTTTCCTGTGACTGAATGGAATCATGATGACGGTTTTACACAGAAGGCATATAAGTGCGGAATAGTGAATGATGAAGAGGGATGCGATATTTGTTTCGGCATCTCTGAGTATGGTGTAAACGATTATACTATCAGTTTTAAAATAGCGAACTTGGTTGGATCGTATTATGATGCCGATGGTTTCCTTTTCAGATTCGTAAACAGTGAAATGTCCGATATGTATCCAACAACGGTTACCTGTCATATCTCAACGGGTCATGCAAGAACATTTGATAAGTCTGTTTGTGATGTGAGACAATACGGCTTTGAAGGAACTTATGCTATAGAGGACGGAGTGATAGTTGTAAAGACAACCAATGACCTCTTTTATGATTCAAATTTCACCGTTATCGTAAAATTCAACAAGAGTCTGTTTTCCAGTTCAAAGCTTTATTCGCACGGAAAAGATGTTTTTATAGATTATTACGATTTCATAGAGGCGGACAAAGACTATCTTGATGCGTATTTCAATGATTATTTTGAAAAAGATACAAGCGGGTTATGGGTTGTTGCCATAACCATTATCATTATGGTTTTGGCTGTTTTTGGCGGCATATCACTATTTAACCTGTACAGAAATCATAAGATTAAGGTGTTCTATGAAAATGCTCCTGTTCAGGAAAAAAAGGCTTCTAAGGGAAACATAAATGCGGTATATGTTTTGGCAAAACAGATTGGTTTATGTGAAGAGGGAGTACTTTTAGGGGCAAGATTGCTTTCATTGATAAACAGCGGAGTTGTAAAGGCAACATTGTCGGATTTACACTCTGATAAGCTCAGACTTGAACTGTTTCCGGATAAAATTGGCGAAAATGATTTGGACAGAAAGCTTTTTGAACTTTTGAGGGTTGCCGCTGACGGAGATAATCTGTTGCAACCAAGGGAGTTGAAGCGTTACGGGGCCGAGCACTTCGAGGACATTGAACACTATCTGGCAGATTGCGAAGATGACGCCATGGCTTATCTCAAAGAAAAAGGTTTTGTAAAGAAAAATGTATACATAGGGCTTGAATCCCTGACAGAGAGAGGTAAAAAAGAACTTCGAGAGATTTGCGGATTGCAGAAGTTCATTAAGAATTATGAGAACTGTGCAAAAAAGGAAGGAGAGAAGTGCGATTGGAAAAGCCTTCTTCCTTATGCCGTATTGTTTAGCCTAACCGCGGAATTTGAAGCCGGAATACAGGAAGAGTATTCTGAGGAATACTATGAGAATGAAGTAGAACCGATTATGGAGTATGCGAAATATGCATATGCTTATTACGGACAGGTTGTGGAATCCATGGAAGGAAATACAACAGTGGTTCCGGGATCGGGTGTCATACTTGAGTAATAGCTTTTGTCTTACGAATTGGTATCTAAATATATGTGATGAATCAACACAAAAAATGGATGTGCTACTGAAGCA
>JAILLZ010000083.1 GCA_024692885.1 Lachnospiraceae bacterium
ATATCGGTGTAATCATTTTTGCAGTAATTCTGATATACGTATTATTCTACGTATATTCTTATTTCACTACCGAACATACTTCAGTTTATGAAGTAGTAAACGGTACCATTGCCATCAACAATTCATATAAAGGGCTTGCCATAAGAGAAGAGCAGCTTGTAACAGCCGATTATTCCGGTTATGTGAATTATTACATATCGGATTCTTCAAAAGCAGGTGCCGGAGATCTCATTTGTTCCATTGATGAAACCGGTCAGATAGCAGGACAAATAAACTCTGTGGATTCCACATCCATAATTATGCAGGACGAATATCTCGATGAATTATGCCAGACCATGGAGAGTTTTGCGGAGAATTACAGTTCTGATGAATACAACGATGTTTACACGTTTAAAAATGCGCTTTCCGATCAGATAAGCGAGATAGTTAATGTAAAAGCATTAAACAGCGTTTTACAGGATTCAGGAATGGATTTGTCATCTTTTAACCGTATTTATACACCTGTCGACGGTGTGATAACTTATTACAGCGACGGTTACGAAGGTCTTACCCTTGATACGTTTACATCGTCGGACTACAATCCTTCGGCATACAGCAAGGCAAACCTGAGAGGTTCAGGGCAGATTTCGTCCGGTGATTGCATTTATCGAATCGCGACAAATGAAAACTGGAAGCTTCTTGTTCCGGTTGACAGCGATCTGGTCGAATATCTCAAGGACAGAAGTGCCATAGATATCAAATTTGACAAGGATCAGGTTGTTGCTACCTGTCCGTTTACAATAGAGACCATAGACGGCAACTCTTATCTTATTTTGAATGTGAGAACAGGTCTCATAAGATATGCGGATGACAGATATATCAATATTGAGATCGTGCTTGATGAAGAGAAAGGTCTTAAAATACCTAATTCATCAATATTAAAGAAAGATTTTTATACCATTCCGAAAGAGTATTTCACCGAAGGCGGTGATTCAAGTGATCTTGGACTTTTAGTACAGGCTGTAGATGATAGCGGTAAAACAGAAACTCAATTCATAACACCGACTATTTACTATGAAAAAGATGAAAAGTATTATGTTGACGGAGAAGATATTACCAAGGGAGATGTGATAGTTCTTCCAAACTCCGGCACAACATATACCGTTAGTGAGATAGATCAGCTTAAAGGTGTCTACAATATAAACAAGGGCTATGCTGTTTTCAAACAGATAGATATCATATACCAGAACACTGAATATACCATTATCAAAAGCGGAACCGATTACGGCGTTTCGTTGTATGATCATATAGCTTTAGACAGTTCGACCATAGTTGAAAATGCAATTGTAAATTAAAAGGAGAGTAAAATGTTAAAGGATAATCTTAAAGAAGTTGAAAATAATATCGTTTTGGCTTGTAAGAAAGCAAACAGGGAACGTTCATCAGTTAAACTCATCGCAGTAAGCAAGACAAAACCCGTTGAGATGTTACAGGAAATCTATGATGCAGGATCTCGTGATTTCGGCGAGAACAAAGTACAGGAAATTGTTGCAAAACGTGATGAGCTTCCTTCCGATATCAATTGGCACATGATAGGACATCTCCAGAGAAACAAGGTAAAATACATTATCAACGATGTTGCTTTGATTCATTCCGTTGATTCCTATAGACTTGCTGAGGAGATTAATATCCAGGCAAAGAAAAACAACAGAATTGTACCTATTCTCATAGAAGTGAACATCGCTGAGGAGCAGTCCAAATTTGGAGTTAGAGCAGAAGAAACACTCCAGCTTGTTGAAGAAATTGCTACTCTTGAAAACGTTAGAATAAAAGGTCTTATGACAATTGCACCGATGGTAGATGATCCTGAAGACAACCGTGAATGGTTCCGTAAGGTGCGCCAATTGTCAGTTGACATCGATTCTAAAAACATTGATAATGTAGACATGAATGAGCTTTCTATGGGTATGACCGGTGACTATATGGTAGCAATAGAAGAGGGTGCTACGATGGTCAGAGTCGGTACAGCTATTTTTGGGGAAAGAAATTATTCTAAGAATTAAGGAGTATTATACATGAGTGCATTAGATAAATTTTTGAATTTTATGAGACTTGATCCGGATGATTCGGATGAAGATGATTTACCTTTTGATGATGATTTCGAGGATGAAAAACCTGCCAAAAAAGAGAGAACTCATGAGGCAGCCAGACCTGTAGCTGTAAAAGAGAAAGCACCAAAGATTACACCAATGAAGCCAAGTAAAAGGCAAGGAGCCAGCGGAATGGAAGTATGTGTAATTAAACCTACATCAGTTGAAGATGCAAGAGAGATAACTGAGACATTATTATCCAACAGAACAGTTGTATTAAATGTCGAGGGTCTTGATGTTGACATTGCTCAGAGAATTATTGATTTTACTTCAGGTTCATGCTTTGCAATCTCAGGAAATCTGCAGAAGATTACAAATTACATTTTTATAATAACTCCTGCAGCTGTTGATATTTCCGGAGATTTCCAGGGTATACTAGAAGGCTTGTCTTCAAATACATTTATTTAAGTAACAATGGAAAACGATCTGTTTATTCAAAAAAGATTTATTGAACTCTCGAATCTTGCAGACAAGAAAGGAATTGTCACTTTCTCAGATTTTCTTGATATGCATGAGCAGAGTCAGCTAAATTTCGTAAAAAACAATCTATACACTGATTATAAAACCTACGGTGGTTATGATTTTGCGGAGCGTCAGATAATAGCTTTTATTCCTGATGCTCTTTATTATATTTGGAACTATCCGATTGTCTATTTGGAAGTCAAACCTTTATCAAAAAAGTATTCCGAAAAGCTAAGCCATAGGGATATACTTGGTTCGCTAATGAATCTGGGCCTTGAAAGGTCTAAAATTGGCGATATTGTCTTCGTTGAAGACAAAGCTTATATAATATGCCTGGAAACAGTAGCCCCCTATATAACCGAAAATTTAAGCAGAGTAAAGCATACTTCTGTAATGTGTTCGGTTAAGGAGCCGGATGAATTCTCATACACTCCGAAATATACAGACAAAGAGGGTGTTGTAGCTTCAAACAGGCTTGATGTTATCATCGCTTTGGCTTTTAATCTTAAGAGAAACGACGCGGTGAACTTAATACAGGATGCAAAGGTATTTGTTAACGCAAAACTTGTCACGAGCAATGCTTATTTTTGCAAGGATGGCGATATCATAAGCGTCAGAACAAAAGGCAAATTTATGTTTGAAAAAGCCCTTGGAATAACTCAAAAGGGCAGAAGCAGAGTGGCATTAAAAATTTATTCATAACAGGGGACACAACAATGGCTAAGACACTAGATGTTAAATATGAATCAAAGCATTGCTACAATATAGAAATCAGACCGGATTTCAATGATTTGGGCACTTCTATAAATGATTTAGGTTTGGATGCAAAACGAGTAATGATTGTAACAGATGACAATGTCGGTAAGCTTTACTCCGAGAAAGTAAAAACTGTCATATCAGATACTGCTTCAAAGCCTGAAGTACATGTTTTCACGCTCAAAGCGGGAGAAGAATCAAAGACTCTTGCTAACATTCAAAACATATACGAAGCCCTTGTTATAAATCATTTTGACAGAAAAGATATACTGATAGCCTTGGGAGGCGGTGTTGTAGGAGATATGACAGGTTTCGCTGCGGCTACATACATGCGAGGCATTGACTTTATTCAGATTCCGACATCCCTCCTCAGCCAGGTTGACAGCAGTATAGGCGGAAAGACTGGCGTTGATTTCTTAAGTTATAAAAACATGGTCGGTGCTTTTCATATGCCACGCCTTGTGTACATAAATACAAATGTATTAAAAACCCTGCCAAAAGAGCAGTTTATATGCGGAATGGGCGAAATAATCAAGCATGGTCTTATTAAAAACAATGACTATTACAACTGGCTTAAGGACAATTCAAAGGCGGTTATGTCATTAGATGACAATGCGCTTGAATACATGATTTATGAAAGCTGTAAAATAAAAAGAGATGTGGTTGAAAGAGATCCAAAAGAAATGGGAGAGCGTGCACTGCTTAATTTTGGCCACACTATAGGACATTCCATAGAGAAGAATTCCAATTTTAATCTTTACCACGGACAGTGCGTTGGAATAGGAGCCGTCGCAGCGGCCTTTATTTCGATGAAATACGGCTCTCTGACTGAAGAGGAGTATAAAGACATACGTGAGACCTTAGAACTGTACGAAATGCCGTTATACGACACCACAAAGGATACAGACGCAAACACAATCTACGACTATACACTTTCAGACAAAAAACGTGCCGGAAATTCCATTAAGTTTATATTACTGCATTCCATCGGTGATGCTTATATTGAAAAAGGTTTGTCTAAAGAGAATATCTTAGCCGGTATAAAAGAAATCATTAAATAGATATCAATTATCTGTTTTATTAAATATTAATAATAAACGAATAATCACGAGGTTAGAAATGAAAGAAGTATCAAAAAGCAGATCAATTATTATCGGATCCATAATCTGCTGTTTGCTTATAATAATAGATCAGGCCACAAAGCTAATGGCTGTAAAGTTTTTAAAGGACGGCGAGCCCTTTGAACTGATTAAAAACGTATTTGTATTGAGATATCTTGAAAATAACGGAGCAGCATTTAGTCTGCTTGCCGGAAAACAGATTTTTTTCCTTATCATTACAATAATATTAATCCTGGTATTCGGATTCATTTTCGTAAAACTGCCTATGACAGACAGAATGAAGTATTTGCGCTATATTTGCGTTTTTCTTGAAGCCGGTGCCATTGGAAATCTTATTGATCGTATTCGTCTTAACTATGTCATAGATTTCTTTTATATTAAGCTGATTAATTTTCCGACATTCAACGTAGCCGATATATATATAACGGTTTCAATGTTTATCTTTATCCTCTTAATTATGTTCTACTATAAAGAAGAGGAATTTGAATCGTTTATCAAGGGATAAGTCTTATGGAAAAGAAAACATTTAGTTTTTCGAATGAAAAAAGCATAAGAATTGATAAATATTTGAGTTTGCAGATTGAAAACAAAAGCAGAAGCTTCATTCAAAAGCTCATAGATGACGGTAATGTATCGGTCAATCACACAAACGTGAAAAACTCCAGCCTTAAATTAAAAGAGGGCGATGAGATAGAAGTGATAATACCTGATGCAAAAGAGGTTTCAATAGAACCGGAAGATATTCCTTTGGATATAATCTACGAAGATGATGATTTATTGATAGTAAACAAACCAAAGGGCATGGTGGTTCACCCTGCAGCCGGGCATGCTGAGGGAACTCTCGTCAATGCCGTTATGCATCATTGTAAAGACAATCTGTCCGGAATTAACGGTGAATTGCGTCCGGGAATAGTTCATCGAATCGACAAGGATACAACAGGTTCCCTAATAATATGCAAGAACGATAATGCTCATAATAATATTGCAGAACAGATTAAAGAACATTCCATAACAAGAATATATCGTGGAATAGTTTCCGGCGTTGTAAAAGAAGACGAGGGAACTATAGAGGGCGATATCGGAAGACATCCGAAAGACCGAAAGAAGATGGCCATTGTAACCAAAAACGGAAAACCAGCCATCACACACTTTAAAGTACTTGAGCGCTTCAAAAATGCCACATATATGGAGTTTAAGCTTGAGACCGGGCGGACACATCAAATTAGAGTTCATATGGCTTCCACAGGACATCCTTTACTGGGTGACGAGGTATATTCAAACAGTAAAAATCCTTATCATCTAGAAGGTCAGACGCTACATGCCATGACCATAGGTTTTATACATCCGACAGCAGGAGGGTATATGGAGTTTTCAGCACCTTTACCTGAGTACTTTGAGAAGTTACTCTCGAAGCTTAGAAACCAATAAAATTAAGCATTTCAAACTATCAAAACATGGTTTTATAAGGGTTAAATTATCTGATTTTGCTATACAAATTAGGCTATTTAATGTATAATTAATGTATCAAAACCAGTGGAGGTAAATATTATGGGCAAGAAAATATATACTATTGGTCGAGAATTTGGTAGTGCAGGGTTTTTAGTAGGAAAAGCACTTGCCGAAAAGCTCGGAATCAAGTTTTATGACAAGGAAATATTGGGGGAAGCTGCTAAACACAGTGGTTTTTGCGAAGAAATATTTGAGAATCACGATGAAAAACCGACAAACAGCTTTTTATATTCATTGGTGATGGATACTTATTCATTTGGTGGTTACTCAGCTTCACCTTCATTGGATATGCCACTTAATCATAAGATTTTCCTTGCTCAGTTTGATACTATAAAAAAGATTGCATCTGAAGAAGATTGCGTTATTGTTGGACGCTGTGCAGATTATGCATTGGCTGACAATCCTGA
>JAILLZ010000127.1 GCA_024692885.1 Lachnospiraceae bacterium
TGTGCGAGTCTCTCATCAACCATGGCACTGTAAAGATTTCCCAGGTGAATAAAACCTGTAGGGCTTGGTGCCATACGTGTCACTTCCGCCTTTTTTGGAAGTTCTCTCTCGGGAAATATTTTCTCCACTTCCTCCGGGGTCTTGGTAACCTCCGGGAATAAAAGTTCTGCCAATTTACTGTAATCCATTTTTAAATCTGCCTTTCAAAATCTAAAATTTGTCATAGATAGTTATACAATACAAAAAATTCGAAACATTGTAAAGCAAACATTTGCATAAAAACCTGCTAAGAAAAGTCAAGAGTAAATTGCTTTTCTCATCCACCCTTTTTATTTCCTTCATCACGCTCTGACACTAACGATGTTATAATCTCTCCACCCGTCCGAAGAAATCTCCAAGAGCATTTATAGCCTTTTCTGACCCAAATGCACAGAACACACCATAATCAAGCAGTTCTTTAAAGAGTCCTGCAATATCGCGAATATCCTGCTTGGTACACTCCTTGACCCAATCAGCCATTTCCTCATCTATAAAAGATTTTATTCTTCCGCTCTCTATATTGATTATCATATCCTCGGTATCCATGTGATTTGCGCCTTCAAGACAAAAACGGTTCTCTATAAGCGCATTTTTTATAGTATCAAACTCGTTATCATCCATATCAAAATTCTGAAGGTAAGATGCACATCCCAATATCTCGCCTATGGCATTATCTATGTCCGGATCAGAAGATGAATAAATCTCTAAATAACCGTCAATCGGTTCAAATCTTGCGCCATATCCGTATGCGCCGCCAATTTCACGTAAGCTATTCTTTAAATACAGTCTTTTTAGAATAACAACCGCCAGGCACAAAACTGCTGTCTGCTTACTCTCTATGACATGGTTCTTAACTTCGCTGTACAGCGAAACAAAGCCAACCTTCGAAGGGATAATCACTCCAACGTTTGGCATATCTTTATCTGTGGCCTTATGCTCATACCATTTTTCCGGAACAGTATTATTGCAATTATGCAGAACAAATTCCTTCATATCCTTCCACTCGCGCTTCTTCTCATAATCACACTGCTGCTTTATTTGGTAATTATAGTCTTTTTTCAGATGAGAAAAGAATTCTTTTCTGGCATTCTCAAAAGTGTTTTCAAAGACAGCCTTTTTTAAGAGTGTAAAACCTCTTTCTCCGGAGGTGCAAAAAACCGTTAAATTATCATTATTAAAGATTCGATTCAGCATGGCATAACAGTTTTTAAAGTACTGTAATTTATTTATCTCATCGCCCTCTTTAAAAGCCTTAAGAAATGTGTAATACGCTATGCCATCTCTCTTTTCCTCCAGACTAGTAACCGAATCAAAATCATATCCGGCACACATCCAGTTATAAGTGTCAGGATTATCAATAATTGCATCCCTTAATTTCTCAATCCTACGGTCAAGAAACCTGTCAAATCCCTCATAAACTATATAAACATCAAAAAGCATCCGCTGTATCACGCTGATAATATCGGGCACATTTTCTTCCATAGCCTCAAATGATATATCTACCGTCACACTTATTTTCCTGTCAGTTAACGACTTATCTCCTGCATTTCTAATACTAACGTATGCATTTATACCATTTGTAAGAAGATTTTTTGTGTCACGGGCTCCCAACCCATAAAAAGAGCTAAAACCGCCTTCATTTATTCTTTTTATCAAGAGTTTGAGTTCAGATATATGCTCTATAAACGCATCTGCTTTAAAGCTAAGTGTGACATACGACAACTTACCGTTATTTGATGGTATATGGAAAAAGGTAACCCCGTTTTTTTCCTCTTTTGAGTAGTCGAGCGGTAACGGTGATAATACCGGGTCATTTTTCACCTTTATCCTCTGCTTCGCCTGCTTTTTAGTCCACTTTTCAAATGCCTCCTGCTTTTTCTTTATAGTAAATTCATCATTCTCATCCATGAGAGCTATTTTCTTGTCCAGTTCCTCCTGTAATCTGCGCTCATAGTAATTTGAACCTTCATCAACACAGAAGAACTCCAAAAGAACTTCCCTTCCCTCTTTCGGCATTATTTCGCTAACGAAAGTTTTATACCAGTTGCCCCATATTCTGTTTTTTACATACTGAACATGACTTGAAATGCGATATGCGTCCAACGGATTATCGATGTCATAAAGCAGATACGGCATTATTTTTCTCCACAGGAATTTACCGGCACCCTTACACCTAAACAAACTGTCCCAGAAATCTATCTCCTCCCGATTCAGCTTTCCCATAACAGGAGCTCTGGATACTTCACTGCTATCATAGATTCCCTTAAACGCCTTTTTGATTCCTTTATATACATCTTTTCCGGCGCTCTCTACTTTGCACATGAAATCTATCACCACTTTGTCCTGAATGGCATTTTGCTTCAGAATACATCTTGCAGTTCCATACAGTCCTCTTCTGCCCAACTCATCTTCTATTTGTGTCTCTATTTCTTCGCGCACCTGCTTAAAAGCAAAAGCCTGCTTAGGCCTTACTTTTCCATCAAAAAGACACGCATAACTATACATATGCTTTTCTTCACTTGTATAGTGTATTTTCTCTTTTCTTTGCACCAGACTTTTGTTATTTATTATTTTTTGTATCGGCATACCTTCTCCCAAATTTGCTTTGTCAATGTAGCTGTCTATGAGCTTTAACATATCATCCACATCGATGTTGCCATACGCGAAGATATGAGCATTTGAGGCTGTATAATATTTTTTATAGTAATCACAAACCTCCTCATAACTGCATCTTGGAATCTTATATAATCTTCCCCCTGCTCTGTGGTTATAGACTGACTCCGATATAAGCCTCTTATTCATCTTTTCAGTCATTCTGTTGCCATAATCATCGCCGTATCTCATTTCGTTTAACACTACGCCGTTTAAAGAAAAAGAAATACCTTCATCAGTTTCAGTCATATTTATACGCCATCCCTCTCTCAAGAAGATGTTCTCTTCTTCTAAAAACAAAGGATTAAAGCAAGAATCAAGCAAAAAATCTGCACAGTCCGTAAACATAGACTCATTGTAAGTCATACAGTAATAATCTGTATGATCTGCAAATGTTGATGCATTTAGTTCCCCATTTAACATGCTATATCTAAACCTATCCGTGGCATCCAAACCATATTTTTTTGAGCCTGCCAACACACAGTGTTCCAAAATATGCGGAGTTCCCGAGCTGTTATACGCTGGTGTCATGAAAGTTATGTTAAAAAATCTATATGCATTTTCGTTCTTTAAAAAGAGAATCTTAGCGCCGGTTTTGATATGTTCATATCTCATTGCAACGCTGTCTATCTCTTCGATGTGTTCATTTTCTATGAGTTTGAATGATTGCATGTTTTTCTCCTTTAAATGACTGAAACTTCTTCTATATTTATTACTTGCCTGAGATATGCCTCTCCCTTATCTTCCATATCCTTGTAGGATATGTATTTCGAGCCTGGTCCAAATACTCTGCCAAGAAATGCATTTCTTTCGTCTAAGCTAAGAGCACTATCCAAGGTAGTTCCATAACCTTTTCTAAATACTCCCTTTGGGAATTTCGAGTACCAATCAAATCCCACAACCCTTGTAAAAGCAGTGTGGCACATAGGGAAAGAAATCCTTTTTAAATCAAGCGGACTATTACTGTCTTTTATCTTTAATATGAGTAAATCCGCACTGGCTCTGCCAGCAAATCCCTCTATCATATACAAATTCACCTTGTGTCCACACATCTCAAGGTTGTATATCATCTTTAATAGTTGGATTCCGGTATTTATAAGGCCATCTATGGTAACCGTGTTTATGCAGGTGTTATCCATGAATACATTTATAACTCTTGCACTTGTTTTCTCTCGCTTTCTTATGAGCATATTGTTTGGAACTCCGTTTAATACCAGTGGAACAATGGGTTGAAATCCCACTACCGAGGTGCCATATATCAAATCTTTGTTCAAACCGCTTATCCTTCCGCCCTTTTTTATAACAAGTTCTTCGTATAAATGAAGTGTAGCCGGTTCGTATCCCTCATCCAAAAGCATTATTGCCTCCTCATAAGATTCAACCCCGCTCCACGACGGATCCATTTTTTCATTCTTCACATCGTGGAATTTTTCGTTTGTGATATTTCTTGTTTTAAGGTCTCTTACTAAATCGTTGCATGAGGTGTATATCTCGGCATTTATTATGTAGTCTCCACCGGTTGAACCCAGATTAAAAAACGTCTTTATCATAATTCTTCCCTTGAATTTGCCAATCTATGCAAAGCATCTTTATACCTGCTCTCCGACTTTATCTGCTTATGTATCAGTAAAAGGTCATCTTTTTTAAGCCCCTTGCAAAGACAGCTATCAAGACACTCCGTAAGGTCATCAAACTCGTCCTCCAGCATATAGATTCTTTTAAAAGCTCTATATGATACAACTGTCATTATTCCGTTTTTATACACCGATTTTCTGTACTCTCTTAGGAAGGTCAAAAGATCGACATCAGGACACAAGGCTTTTTCAACCTGAAGGCTGTAGTCCATGTAAACCACTGCAAATCTGTCAAGTGATGCCATATCCAGCTGATTTCTTCCGACATATTTTATATCTGCTCCGTTTCCATATGTATTTCCTGCTGCCACCACTCTAAAATCAGGATGCGCCTCCACATAACCAATTGGCGCCGGGAAATCAAAGTATCCATTTGCGATGGCAGAGTTTAGAACAATAAGGGCCTCCGGAACCGAAGCATCCATCTCGTCGAGCATAAAAATACCGCCGTTTTTAAATGCTTTATAAAACTGCGTCTCCTGATAGATTCCGTTTGCATCCGTAAAACCTATCAGCTTGTACTCTTGTGTAATAGCATTGCTGAAATAGAATGGAAGCTCCAAAATCTTTGCTATCTGCTTACAAATATGATTTTTCCCACATCCTGTAGGACCAACCAGATAGACCGGTTCTTTTGCCATAATAAAGTTCAGAATTTCAGTAAGTTTTTCATGGACTACCTCGTCCTCTATTGGATTTGATCTTCCGTCCTCAAACTCAAGCTTTATCTTCTGAACCTTTTCGCCCCAGGATTCCTCAAGGTTCTTTATGATTTCAGATTTGACATCTTCACCCAGTTCCTCCTTCACTTCACTCTTCAGTTCCTGCAACATGTTTTCACGAATGCCTCCCAAAGTCTCTGTAAGCATCTTTTCAAACATATCTGCCATGGACTGGCCAATTAATCCGAAAGGATCCGTGTTTAGTTCAGCCTTCTTATATGAATTGTTTCTTTCAGATTGAGCGCTACCAGTTGCCTTGTTTTCAGCCTTCCTGTTGTGATTAGTTCTGCCGGTGCTAACAGAAGATTCAGTCGCATCATCAGTTGGCAGCATGCCTATTCTGTTACAGTAATCTGTCATACACTCATCGAAATCCGGTACCATGTCCTGATCGTTTTTATATAGGCAATACCATTTTATATATTTTGCCAGATCATCCTCATCTCCTCCGTTGAGTCTGAGGCATTTTTCTACAAGTCTTATGTTCTTTTCATAAGGCTTTATTTTTTTCCCGGTGAGAATATTAAAATGATTTAATATGACATCCGCCGGGCGTCGTACCGGTGTTTCCTTTACTGCAGTATTTGCCATTTGTAATAATTTCTCCTTTTATACATCTTTTGAAATATGTATTTCTTTTCTTTGTAGATAGATGGTAGCAAATTACAACGACAGATTTTGTCTACATAAAAAAAGAGTGATATTTCTATCACTCTCCAAAAAAACATTCCTATTTATTTCTCACTAAGTTTCTTTATTTCTTCTTTCAGACGCAAAATCTCATCCACAAGTTTCTGCCGTTCAAGTTCGCCCTCTTTTCGGCCTTTTTCAAAGCCCTCTTCTATGCCTTCTTCCTTGCCATCCTTATACATCTCTCTGAGTTTTTCTTCCAACAGCATATACTCACCCTTCCATCTTTCTCTTTGCTTAGAGTTTTCTACTTCCGTTATAAGTTTACCTGTTAACTCCTTTTATTATAAATCGCATAATTTCTTATGCAACTGTTTCTTGGAGGTTTTGAGCTCGATAGTTTCCCAAAATATAAGGAAAAAAGAAATAAAAAAGACCAAAAAGAGCGTGGTGCATTTATTGCATCACGCTCTGATACCAACGATATGATAGCACTTTGGCCTAATCTACAACAATTAGCAAGGTGTACAAAGTATTGTAGAGTGAATTTGGATACTTTCACGAATGACTACTAGTTGTTTTTCTCTGTCATTGTCACTTCTTTGAATTTGCCAACTCAAGCAAAGCATCTTTGTACTTGCTCTCAGCCTCTATCTGACTATGTAACATTATGATGTCATCCTTTTTAAGTCCTTTGCAAAGACAACTATTAAGGCAATCTGTAAGATCATCAAACTCTTCCTCCAGCATATAGATTCTTTCAAATGCTCTGTATGAGACAACTGTTTTGATACCATTTTTGTACACTGCCTCTCTGAATTCTCTTAGGAAATTCAAAAGTTCTTTGTTAGGGCACAAAGCTTTTTCCACCT
>JAILLZ010000142.1 GCA_024692885.1 Lachnospiraceae bacterium
AATGCTTCAGGATAGCCGTAATAGCCGTCTTTATTGTCGTACGGAAACCATACCACCTCGGAATATGGGTCCGCCTTTCTCATCTTTTTCAGGTAAGATGCTGAAATACGAAATGTACCGGCACTTATATCTTCGATTTCCTCCGGTTCAAACGCACTCCACACTTCATCCAGCATTCCCTTGTAGATACTTTTCCAATTTGAAACGTAAATCATCGGGTCAAAGCAAAATCTTATCTTATGTCCCAAATCTTTCGCTACTCTTGCAGTCTTAAGTCTGTTCTTAAGTGAAGGAGTCTTTCTCTCGTATTTACTAATAATCTCATCCGGAGATATTGTGAAGGCGTAGACCACCCTGTCACAGACAGGAAGCTGCCTTAAGGCTTTTTTATTTGCACTTTTTGTGCGAACTTCTATTTTGAGGTTCTCATTTTCCTTTGTGAAATTCACCCACTTTTCCACGTAATGCAAAAACTCTTCCATGGCAAGAAGGTCTGTGTCATAAGATACACAAAGGTATACGGGATGCTCTTTTAAAACCTCTTTTACCTCTTCAAATACTCTGTCCAGGTCGACATAAATAACAATATTCGCCGAAGGATACATACCCTTGAGATAACAGTATTCACAGTCAAATATGCAATTTTTTACACAGGAAGTGTAATAAAAATAGCTGTTTCCAAAATCCTGGCATACCGGTGCTCCCGGGTATAATAGCTTCGCGTGCTGTCTTGCAAGTATAAGCGACCTGTTTTCATGCTGGGACAATATGTCCTGATTCTTCTCGAAAAAAACATCCTTGCAGTCTTCTATAAGTGTGTATTCGGGATTCGAAAGCTCGGAGAGTATTCTTTTTGTCTCCGGGTGATTCTCAACATCCCTCTCCACATACACCTGCGAAAACAAACCAGATGCATTTGTTGATTCTTTTGGTTTTGCTTCGGATTCAAGTCCTATTGCAAGCATCCTGAATGCGTTCAGACACTCTTTTGATTTTCTCTTGTCGGTGCAGGGAATAAGTCCCTGCGCTTCCATCACGCAAAGGATTTTATTTGTCTCCGATTCCGGATCTTCTGTTTTTATATAAATATAATGAACGAGAGCATCAAGGTTATGGCGCATGGTTTCGGTGCATTTAAACATCTCCGCCAGGCGCGTGCCAAGCGCTCTCTCATTCTCTGTTTTATCTGATTTTGTCATCTAAAATTCCTGTTTCAAAAAAGTTCTATTGTCCCATAAGATGGGTCACAAACTGCTCGGCAGTTCTTCCCGAAATTCCTCCGTGAGCGAGCTCCCATTTGTTTGCCTCAGCACAGATTTCATCATCCGGCATCGTAATTCCATTCTTTCTTGCAAGGTTGATTACGATATTGAAGAACTCCTTCTGGCTTGGTCTTGAATAATTTATGGTTACACCAAAACGATAAGCCAATGATAGTTTTTCCTGCATTGTATCCGAATGATGGAGTCCGTTGTCCATCTCGACATCGTCTCTGTCTTTCCAGGTTTCCTTGACAAGATGTCTTCTGTTTGATGTCGCATAGATTAAGACATTGTCAGGCTTTGTCTCAACACCGCCTTCAATAACAGCCTTCAGGAATTTGTACTCCGTCTCAAAATCTTCAAAAGAAAGATCATCCATGTAAATGATGAATTTATAATTTCTGTCTTTTATCTGCGAGATAAGCTGTGAGAGGTATCTGAACTGATGCTTGTAAACCTCTATCATTCTGAGGCCCTCACCGTAAAACTCGTTTACAATAGCCTTGATACTTGTGGATTTTCCGGTACCGCTGTCTCCGTACAAAAGAACGTTGTTTGCCTTCTTTCCACTCACAAACGCCTTTGTATTCTCTACAAGCTTCTGTTTCTGAAGTTCATAGCCGATAAGATCATCCAAGACAACACGCTCCATGTTGTTTATTGGAAGGAATTTTACAGATTCGTCATTCTGCGGATTGATCCGAAAAGCTCTGTTTAATCCAAACTCACCGAATCCAAAATCTCTGTAAAACTCGGTAATTCTGTCATAGAAAGCGCCATCATCCTCTGCCTTATCAAGCTTCTCCTTCAAGGAATTGACCTTTTCCCTGATATTCTTGTGATACATTGCGGACTCTTTTTCCGCCGGTGTAAAGTTTTTCACCCTGTCCATTATGTGAAGCTTAAGCTCGCCTTCGAGGCTACTGAAATCGAAGTTATATATCCTTTTTAATACAGCTATATCCTCTCTTCCGAATTCCGCTATGCTTCCCTGAACAGCGGCCTTTTTCTCGCACACTCTGGTAAACGGATTCTCATCCATTATCAAAATAAAAATAATATAGCTGTGCCAGATATCTCCCTCAAAGCCATATTTAACAGCCATTTGCAGAAGCTTCTTTATCTGAGCATTAAAGCTTCTCCTGTCGGCGTCATTCGCTCCGGCATTGACATCTATGTTTTCGGAGATCTTTCCAATCTCTTTTAAGATTGAATACTCCGGCAGTTCCCCAAACAGTACTATTTCAGAAAGCAAATTATGCATTACTGTGTCTTCTCCATTTCTTTTCTTTCTTCATCGTTTTTGCGTCTTAATGATTCCCTGATTCTCCCAAAATCCGGGCTGTTAAAGCAAGAAAAAAGACGAGCTGTGTTTTTAGCATCCTCAAGTCCGTCGTGAGCCTTTCCCTCAAACTCCAATCCAACCATCTTAAGCGCATTTTCCAAAGAAGTGGAATGATAGGATTTCACTTCTTTATCAAATATCTTTTGAAAATCATACCAGTTATTTATCATGGTACAAAGCTCGTTTGATACTTTGATATCCTTTAACGTAAGTTCCTTCATGAACTGCACTCTGTCGCAGTTGCTCCAGGCGTAAATCTTAAAATCTCCACCGTCGGAACACCATGACGCAAACTCTGAAATCACTTCCGAAAAGGTTCTCTGGTTCACCAACATATCATATGAGATGCCGGTCATTTCATTGACGATAAAATCAACCTCGTCGTTGTATTCCGGCTTGAGATAACTCATATAAGACGAAATTTCCCCAAGATTTTCATCAAGCTTTATGGCACCTATCTCTATGATTTCCTTGCTACAGATATCATATTCTTCCTCGTATTCTCTTTTTACCGGATTCATTTCAAAATCCAAGATAATAGAATTCATAAGATTTCACCTTTTTCTAATTAACAGATAACTAATTTTACTTTTTTATTATCTCAATGTCAAAAAGAGACTGTCGCTTTATGTTTCACTAACATAAAACAACAGTCTCTGTTTCTTTAATTTATCAGATTACATAACATAGAGAATCTACAGAATTAAGCCTCTTTCTGCCAATCTTTGTAGTTCTCGTAATGTCTCTTTCTGTGTGGCTGGCTTGCCCAAATCTTCT
>JAILLZ010000153.1 GCA_024692885.1 Lachnospiraceae bacterium
ACCATAATACTTACCCATTTCATTCTCCTTTGCATTGAAAAACTATATCTTTCGTCAAAATAACCGAATTTGTTATTTTATTAACGTGATACGTTAGTAATTATACCAAAGAAGGTGATTAAAAAAAATAAAAATATTCTTAAACTTTTAAACCAAATTTATAAGTCCCGACAAGTCTTTGCATTTTGCATATAACAGCTTTGAGAGTTCCTCATCCGGCTCTGTCAAATCCGGTACCATAACGGTCTTACAACCTGCGGATGATGCACTTCTGACACCGTTTGGCGAGTCTTCCACCGCTATTGTGTTTTCAGGTTTCACTCCTATTTTTTCACAGGCAAAAAGATACGGGTCCGGATATGGTTTGCCGTGTTCCACACTCTTTGCCGATACTATCTCATCGAGATAATCAAATAAACCTGCGTCCTTAACACGCTTTATCGCGGTCTCATAGTCCGTTGCTGTCACAAGAGCTGTTTTGTATCCGCGCTCTTTTAATGCATTCAGAGTCTCAACCGCATACGGTTTTAGCTCTATCGGATTCTTCTTAAGTTCCTCCGCCATAAACTCAACACGTTTGTCGTATACCTTCTTCCACCAGGAGCCGTCACCGTACCATTTTTCAAACGACTTTATGGCCGACGGACGTTCCAAGCTTCTAAGCTCAAGGGCATTTTCGTATTGAAACTCAAGCCCAAGTGCCTGTCCTGCCTTCACCCAGCATGCTATATATATTTTCTCCGAATCCAATAGAACTCCGTCCATGTCAAAAAGTACGGCTTCTGTCATATCATCCTCCCGTGACTGACTGATTATCAGTTAAAGTCACTTTCCTTAAAGTTTTTCTTTTTTGGTGCTCCCGGTATTCCTGCAAGATAAAGCTTATATCTTTTCTTTTCGGTCGACAATGCCTGCACGGCAGCCTCTGTGTATACATCAAGTGAAACAGCTGGTCCTATTCCGTAATCAAACGGAATCCACATTGTTTTACCCTTTGAATTCTTTACCTTTACAACTGTCCATGCGTGGCTGATGGTAAAGTTTGTTCTTACATAGTTTGTTATTCCGATTTCGTCAAAAATGACGGACTCAAGTCTGGCATAATCGTTGCAGACACCGGATACATTTCCATCGCACATATTTTTTAACAATACCCAACCGCTTCCGTTATGTCCGCCATTATAAGAATACTGCATTCCAAATGGGTGCTTATAAAAATGACATCCGAAATAATCGCTGGCATCTATAACCCAGATTTTCATTGCGTCGCTGAGATCATAGAAATTCTTAGCTTTGAAAATAATCTCCTGTCTGCCTGTCATGGTAACCCTAAACGCCTTTTTAGGATTCTTAAATCCCTGTGGTGCACTCTTAAATTCCGGTTCTTCCGAAGAAAAATACATAAGCCACAAATTGCTTATTTCTACCTTGGCTTTGTTTACATCATTTTCAAACTCCGAAAAGCTCTTGAGCTCCAAAGTAATAGAACCGTCTTCATTCTCTGTGGTAGACTTTACCAAAGATATCAAAGAATCTCTTAAAGGGGTATGTGCAGGCTTAACATCCTTTACAACACCAACTATTTCGGTGGTTCTCTGATCCCCGCCATTCACGGTAAACGGTACATCAAGTTCCATCATTCCCAGTGTATACGACTGATATGTTTTCGCCGGATAATCCTTTGCAAACCTTACACACATGTCATACATAATATGATGTTTTCTTGTTGTCTCATCCGGATATTTTTTGAAATCGCTTTTTAGGGCATTTGTAACACTCTCAGCCTGAGAGTCATAAAGGCCTCTTACTGTCTTATAGAGCTTTTTTACAAACTTGTTGGCATACTTGTACTCCTTCGCGAGGTCTGATGTGATCTCGTAATAGGTATAACCGCCTTTTTCTCCCTGTCTGTACGCATCAAAAAGTACTGCCTGGCCATTGACCTTCTGCACTTTCTTTTCGAGTTTCATAAGCAACTTGTAGGCTTTGCTCTGATTTCCTTTTACCTTAAGCGTAACGCCTTTTCCACCAATGATGGCTTTGTGCAGCTTCTTTGCCGTGCTGTCATTTGCTTTCTTTACCGTAATGGTTTTTTGTGCTGCATAAACTGTCTCCACTTGGGATGCACTTCCCAAATACGCGACATTCTCAAGCGGTGATACAACAAACACCGCCGCCATAATTAAGGCTGCTAAAACTTTTCCAATTCTTCTCATTCTCCCCTTATGCCTCTCTTTTCCTATATTATTTTAACCTTTCCATGATGGCATCATAGTTTTTTTCTCTGTGCGGAAACAGGCATTCCGAACAGTCTTTTATCTTTTTCCCATCGCCTGTCATAATGTATTTCTTATTCCCCGGACAATCATCGAATCTGTACAAAGGACAAAAGCAAAACATACAGTTGAAATCCTCTGTATCTTTTGTAGGATGGCACGGGAAATACTCGCACTCTCTGTTACAAAAAAATCTGCTGCTGTTTTTCATGATATATTCCTCGCCTTGCCTATTGATATATAATCATCAAGCACTGCTCTAAGGTCCGTGCCTTCTTCAGCTTCCCAGTTTCTGACTCCCTCCACCATATAAGTGGTTCGTTTTTCATCGACCTTTGTCTCTTTGTAATAATCCTTATAAAACAGACCAAGAGAAACCTTAGTATCTCTTTGTATTCCTTTACATTCTTCCACCGTACAGCCCGGAAAATTCACGTTCCAAATTTCATTTGGCTCGAGTGGTTTTTCCATAAGCTCTGCCATTATTTCTTCAAGGAATCTGTCCGCAACCTCGTGTATCTTCACGGAATGCTCGGAAAAAGCTATCGTATGCTTATGCTGAAATGCCGCCTCAAATGCTGCTCCCGCTGTCGCGGAATACTGTATGTCAGAAGCCACGTTGTATCCGTAGTTTATTCCGGAGAAAACGTGATCCACCTCTCCTTTTACTATGTTTAATAAACCAATTCTTACGCAATCCGCCGGTGTTCCCGTACAGGCATATGCACGCACGCCTTCCACGGGATAATCAACCTCCCATGCATCAAAGCTGTGCCTGAAAGACACCCCGTGCGAAACTCCGCTTCGCTCCGTATCAGGTGCAACAATCCACACCTCTCCATACTTTACTGCCACCCTTGCAAGTCTGAGAAGTCCCTCAGAATCTATGCCGTCATCGTTTGTCAAAAGAATTCTTTTCATAATCATGTCTCCGTCCAGTTAAGTAAATATGCAATGCCTTTTGCCATTCTGAGTACGGCATCCTTAAAATGATTCCCTTCATTCAATTCAAAAAAAGCTTCTGCTCCCAAATCTCTAAAGTGCTCATATAAAGCCTTTGTGTTTTCTTCCACTTTCTTTAAAGTCTGATTCTTTGTAACCGCTTCCTTGTTTCCCAGAGAAAAATATATTTTTTCCGGAAGTCTCTTTGGTTTGTTTTCTTTTACATACTCCAAAAAATCCGGGTACCACATTGAGCCTGATGCACTTGCCACGCCATGAAAAACGTCCGTTTTGTACAGGCTGTATACGGCAAGCAATCCTCCTAGGGAGTATCCTGCCAGATATATACTGCTTGGTTTTAGTTCATATTCTTTGATGATTTCCGGAACGGCTTTCTTTATCAGGAATTCTATATACTCATCCGCTTCCCCTGTGAAATCGGGGCTGTTTTTATATAAAGCTTTTGAGGGCCATGGCGTCATCTCCCGCTCCCATTCAACTCCGCTTATAACTGCAAGCGTGAAATCCGTGTCGGTAATTGTTTTTACAGCTTCGTAGATTTCTTTTCCGTCACCCTCAAAGGAGTTGTATATAACGAGTGGCGCCGAGGCATCTATTGCCCTATATACATTTATATCTTTACTGCCAATTTTCATATTTTTTCCCATGCCCAGAAGCCTATTTAAAACGATTGACTCGAAATTTTTCTGTTCATCAAAAGTTATAGTTGCATTTGCCAGTTTTCATTTTTTGCTGCTTGGCTCATGCAACTAAAATTATGTCATAGTTGAATCCGGGTGTCTATAAATAGTAGAATATTACACGTATTTTAGTAACAACACCAACAAGGAAACAAACAGATAACAACATGCACAGATATATAGAATATAAAATCACACCTGAATATAACGGAACAAAGGTCGAACACTTTTTAAGAGCTCACTCCTATTCCAAACAGAATATTGTAGATTTGAAAAAAATAGATGACGGTGTCTTCAAAAACGGCGTCTTTTCAAAGATGAACGAAATCGTAAAAGAAGGGGATGTTTTACGAATCCACATTACTGACTTTGAATCCTCCGAACATGTCATTCCTGTGGAGCTGCCACTTGATATCGTCTACGAAGATGAGGACATTATCGTTGTAAACAAGCCGGCTCACATGCCAACTCACCCATCAATGAGCAACTACGACAACAGTCTCGCGAACGCTTTAAGCTTTTATTTTGCTTCAAAAGGAGAGGATTTTGTCTTCAGATGCACAAACAGACTGGACCGTGACACTTCAGGGCTCACTGTAGTGGCGAAGCACTTTGTCAGCGGAAATATTCTTTCCACCATGGGATCAAAAAAAGAAATAAAACGTGAGTATCTTGCAATTGTGGAGGGAAATGTTTCTCCCGAAGAAGGAACCATTGATGCTCCGATTTCCCGCGAGGAAGGAAGCGTTATAAGACGAACAATCGATTTTGAAAACGGTGAGCGCGCCGTTACACAATATAAAGTCATTGAGCATTATCCTGCGCACTCGCTGGTTGCTCTGCGTCTTGAGACGGGACGAACACACCAAATCAGAGTTCATATGAAGCATCTCGGTTTTCCGCTCATTGGTGACTACCTTTACAATCCTGAAATGACTTATATGGAACGTCAGGCCCTTCATTCACATAAATTAAGCTTCACCCATCCAATGACAGGTGAAGCTTTGGAATTTACTGCCGAAATGCCGGCCGATATGCAATCTGCAATTGATAGAATTAGTTCATAGGGATTGTGTATGATCCTGTGTACTGGTATTTAGAATCATCACCGGCAAGTCCAAAGTAAAGGGTTACTGAATATCCCCAGTCATCATTGAGATAGAATCCGCTAATTGCCTTTGTATCGTAATCATAATCCGGATAACCTGTAAAGCTTCTAGTCTCGCCGTTTATAACAATATCAGCGGTTGCATGTCCTTCGCTGTCACAATTTACGGTAAACTCTCCAAGTTCTCCCGTGAGGTCATAGCTTCCCTCGTAAGCTCCGTAAACATGGTTGTTATATGTATGATATGTAAATGTATTTCCGTCAAACTCTATAATCCAGTCAATTCCCGGTTCTCCGTTGTCATCGTTGTTTGACATGAAGTCCCAATCACCGTTGTAATTTGTAATATAACCGGTGTACTCTGTTCCATCAGCCAATACAAGAGTTGTATTAGCACCCTCTTCAACCTTTAATGTAACATCTCCGTACTCTTCACTTGTTCCGGTATACTCTCCTATGATATCTGTCTGAGCATCGAAACTATCGGTGTACTGAACATCTGAAATTTTTTCTCCATCCAATGTAATGATAAAATTGGATGCCACGTCAGTATCATTGACTGTATTTGAAGTAAATCCTATATTTCCGTTATCGAGAACTGTGCATGTTCCCTCATACTGATAATAGTATTTACTTCCGTCCGCATATTTAAATGCCTCTATATAAGATGCATCTGTATCATTTTTGTAAATAAGAGCATACTCTTTTGAATACTCAGATCCTTCTTCGTTTTGCAGTGTCATAACATCTGAGAAATATGTTTTAACTGCCGAATCAAAACCATCTATTCCTGCGGTATTAATAATGGTGCTCTCAGAGGCATCTCCTTCTACTTCGGTATCATCATTTTCTGAAGCAGCTTCGCTTTCAACTGTTGTACCTGCATCCTTAGAAGCCCCCGGCATATCACAGCCTGCTGCTGCCAAGCAAACACATCCAAGTGCTAAAATCAATAAATATCTTTTTTTCATATTGTCCTCCCACGAAATAAAAATATCGCATTCAAATCATGCTAATTATAACCATGGGAAAAATACGTGTCTATATGTCTGACGCTTGTTTTAGAATTCTTTAGAAATGCCTTTAGAATGGTTTAAAAAAGGGCAAAAAAAATGGCTATCTTTAGAGGCCTATACGCTTCGGTAAAGGATCCTCTAAAAACAACCTATAACCAACCTTCTCTAAAAGCTATTATATTATATTTTTGTTAAAATGCAATAGATTTTTGCATATTATTTAAAATATTTGTT
>JAILLZ010000201.1 GCA_024692885.1 Lachnospiraceae bacterium
ATTCTTCTAACCGCTATGTCATCCCTTCCGTTATCCACGGTTTTAAGGTATGCAAGCATATCCTTTATCTCTTTTCTGGAATAGAAATTTACACCGCCGATGAGCTTGTACGGGATATTGTTAAAGACAAGCTGTTCCTCAAAAAGTCTCGATTGGGCATTTGTCCTGTAGAGGATGGCAAAATCATTATAGTCAGTACCGCTTGATTTTGCGCTTATATCTCCAACCACAAACTCAGCTTCCCCGTAAGCATTTTCAAACTGTCTTACCTTGAGTAATTCTCCCTCAGGCGATTCCGTCCAAAGACTCTTCGCCTTACGACCTCTGTTGTTCGAGATTACACCGTTTGCCGCATCAAGGATATTCTGGGTTGATCTGTAGTTTTGCTCAAGCTTTACCAGTTTTGCGCTCGGAAAATACTTCTCAAAATTCAGGATGTTATATATGTTTGCACCCCTGAATTTGTAGATGGACTGGTCATCATCACCCACAACGCACAGGTTTTCATACTTCTTTGCCAACAGATGAACAAACTCAAACTGGGCTGTGTTGGTGTCCTGGTATTCATCAACCATTATGTATTTGAAGCGCTCCTGATAATACTCAAGAACATCCGGATGCTCCTTGAAAAGCTGAACCGTAAGACAGATAAGATCGTCAAAATCGACTGCATTGTTCTTCTTTAAAGCATTTTGATACTCATTATAAATGGTTGCATATTTCTGAAGTACAAAATCTCCCGCAGAAGAATTCATGAGTTCAAGCGGGGTCAAAAGTTCATCCTTTGCGCTTGAAATAGCGCTCATGATTGCTCTTTCCTTGAACCTTTTCGTGTCGACATCAAGTCTCTTGCAGATATCTTTAATTAATGTCTTCTGATCATCCGTGTCATAAATCGTAAAATGGGTATCATATCCCAAAAGGTCGATATGACGTCTCAGAATTCTCACACAGGTGGAGTGAAAAGTTGTAACCCATATGCTCTCAGAGCCATAACCCACGATATCATCTATTCTCTGCCTCATCTCGTCGGCAGCCTTATTTGTAAATGTAATAGCCAAAATATTGTAAGGGTTTACTCCTCTCTCCATGAGATAAGCTACCCTGTGTGTCAGCACTCTGGTCTTACCCGATCCTGCCCCCGCGATGATTAAAAGAGGGCCTTCGGTTGTAGTCACGGCCTCCTGCTGTGGACCGTTCATATAATCTAAATAATCAATATCGGACATAGTTTCACCTTTCAAATAAATATCAGTTATTCTACCATTAGATGATGCTTTACTCAACTTGCCTAATGGTTTTCAATACTATATAATGTAATCATCATATTTCAAAAAGGGAGTGGAATTGCCACATGTCAGAAGAACTAAGACTTTTCTTAAAAGAAGTAATCTCAATTTTTGAAACAATGGACTACGTTAAGCCGGAATCCATTCCCAACATAGACCTGTACATGGATCAGGTTACTACTTTCATGGATACACAGTTGGAGTCAACAAAGCGTCATACTGACGACAAGATCCTAACAAAAACGATGATCAACAATTATGCGAAGAATAATCTTCTTCCGCCTCCTGTCAAGAAAAAGTACTCGGAAGAACATATGCTTCTTCTCATATTCATATACTATTTTAAAAACATATTGAGTATAAACGATATTCAGACAATGTTAAACCCGATTACAAAAAAGTATTTCGGAAAAGATGGAGATTTGAATCTGAAAGATATCTATGAAGAAGTTTTCAGCCTTGAGCATGAAGAAATGACAAGGGAAATAAAGGAAATAACCAGAAAATACAAGGTAAGTCAGACTACCTTCAAAGATGTCGAAAACCCTGAGGATAAAGCCCTCTTAGATACATTTTCATTCGTTTGTATGCTGAGTTTCGACATCTATGTGAAGAAAATGGTCCTTGAAAAGACCATTGATAAGTTCGCTGCAGAAAAACTTAATGACTAATTGTCTTCCATTCTGCTGAGTACCATATCGTAGCCATCAAGCCCGTAGTTCAATGAACGATTTACGCGGCTTATGGTTGCTGTGGAAGCGCCTGTCTTCTCTGCAATATCAAGATAAGTCTTATGCTCTCTGAGCATCTTAGCCACTGCAAATCTCTGTGACAACGATAACAATTCATTTACAGTACAAACATCCTGAAAAAAAGTATAGCATTCTTCTTTGTCTTTAAGGCATAAGATTGCATCGAATAGAAGATCCACTTCCTCTGTTCTAATTTTTTTACTCATTAATCACAACTCCTTTGCTAAATTTTAAGCTTTTAGCACACTAAATTTTAGCATTGTAAAGTGACAAAGTCAACCAAAAAGGAAAAAACCATCAACTTTCGCCGATGGTTTTGAATCTTTTTACAATCCCAGTATCTTTCTTAGGATTCCTCCGATGATAACGCTAACCAATATACAGGCTGCCATTATACCGTACTGGAACTTTTCCAGGTCTTTTCCTTTGATTTTATTGTAAATCACAAGATAAAAACCAAGTCCCAAAAAAAGAAATACAACATTAAAAACCAAACCTACCCAATCCATATTACTCTCCTATTAGATAAAACTGAAAACGCCTGCGCTGACGGTTCCCATGATAATTCCTGCCATAAGAACACCAAGCATTACCGCAAGTACTGATGACTTAAAATCCATATCCAAAAGGCTTGCGGCCAATGTTCCGGTCCATGCTCCCGTGCCCGGAATCGGTATTCCGACAAAGAGGAGAAGCGCCACAAAAAGGCCTCTTCCTGCCTTCGCTTTGAGCTTTTCTCCACCGGAATGTCCCTTTTTCAAACAGAATGAAAAGAATCCACCGATAACAGGTTTGTCTGCTCCCCATTCAAGCACCTTTCTTGCAAAAAAGAAAATAACAGGTACCGGTAGCATATTTCCTATGATACAAACTATATAAGAATTCAAAAGCGGAAGGTCCATACCCTGTGAAATAGGGATTGCAACCCTAAGTTCCGCAAGGGGAACCATAGACACCAAAAATATGAAAATGTATTTTTTTAACATGCATAAACTCCAATCATTTTACTAATTACTGTAAATTTTCTATCACGATTATTAGATTAAATCACATTTCATGAATCGTTACAAATACCGGATTTTGTCACAGTCCGAGAATTTCATCGAGTTTCTCCATGAATATCTTCATCTCTTCTGCTGTACCGATACTGATTCTCAGATAATCATCTATTCTTTCCGGCTTAGAGAAATGTCTGACATATATTTTTCTCTTCTTCAATTCTTCAAAGAGTTTATTTCCCGACATTCTGTCGCTTTTTGCAAAGATGAAATTTGACTTTGAATCTCCAAAGATGAAGCCTCGTTTTTTAAGCTCTACTTTGGTCCACTCTCTTACATCAATCACCTTCTTTACGCATTCCTCAAAATATGCCGTATCTTCCATGGAAGCAACTCCGGCCTCTATTGTAAGATTGCTTAACGTATATGAGTTATAAGAGTATTTTACATCATTTATGTATTTAACGAGCTTTTCATTTCCGAGCATAAAGCCTATACGCATTCCGGCCAGTGATCTGGACTTGGAATAAGTCTGAACCACAAGAAGATTGTCGTACTTCTTTATAAGACTTTTTGCCGAAGTTCCGCCAAAATCAATGTAAGCCTCGTCAACTATGACAACGACATCGCGGTTTGCGGCAATAATCCTCTCAACCTCATCAAGCTCCATAAGCTCACCTGTCGGAGCATTTGGGTTTGGGAAAATCACACCGCCGTTGTCGCACAGATAATCTTCCGTAACAATCTTAAAATTCTCATCCAAAGCTTTGGTTTCAAAAGGAATGTTAAAAAGCTTTGCCCAAACATCATAGAAAGAATATGTTATGTCCGGGAAAATGATTGGCTTATCAGAGTTGAAGCAGGTCAAAAAAGCAGTGGCAAGCACATCATCAGATCCGACTCCGACGAAAACCTCCTCATCCCTCATTCCGTAATTTACGGCAATGGAATGAACCAGTTTTCCGATTAACGGATCCGGATATTTCCTCAGAGAATTCGTGTCAAATTCCTTTATGGCTTTGGCAACCCCCGGTGCCGGCGGATATGGATTCTCGTTTGTGTTGAGTTTAATAATGTCCTTTTCCTTAGGCTGCTCGCCCGGTGTGTAAGGAATTACCTTTCTAATGTTCTGCTCCCATGAATACATTTTATCGCTCATACTTTTTCCCTTTAGTGAGTTAAAATCATCTGTTACAAAATAACGTACGCCAAAAAGCGTACGCTTATTTGTTTACTGTGCTGTTCCTGCCTTTAAAGCTGCAAGTGCTGCCTGATCATCCACAAGAACCTGGTAATTTGTTACAAGTGCTTTTGCAGTGTCAGACAAATTATTGTAGGCTTCAAGAGCACTGTTTATGGCATTTTCACTCTCAAGTGTTACAGGACCTATTGCATCGATAAGAGCTATAACATTTGATGCCAAAACTCCGTCTGTGGAAGGACCTGTTCCCGCAAGTTCATATACCAAAACAGGATAATTTGTATCTACATATTCGAAGATGGTCTTTGCCGCTGATGTCGGCAGGTTAACACATCCGTGCGAACCGTTTGTCATATATATGCTTCCGCCGAAGCTGCTTCTCCAGCTTGCATCGTGCATACCTACATTGAGACAGAACGGCATCCAGTACGAAACCGGTGTTGAATAGTTTTCACCGTTCAATGTGGCATCTCTCTCCTTGTATGTGATACCGTAAGCTCCTGTAGGTGTACCGTTTCCTTTTGAGATATTTCCCGAAACGAAATCAGTATCGATTACGCATTCTCCCTGATAATACAGATAGAGGTGCTGCGCTGTGAGATTTATCTCCACGTAGCTGTCGCCGTAGTCGTTTTCACCGTGACTGTTTGCAGTCTGTGAGAAATTCATCTCTCTAACCACGTCAACTCCGGCCTCTAGATCTGCCAGAATCTGATTGTACTCAGCGTCCTTGTCAACCTTCCAACCGTAGTCACCGCCTACGATTTCAACCTCTTTACCGTAAGATGTATTCAGATATCTGCTGTGGAAAGCGGTATTGTAGGTAGAAGCAAGTTCAACAGTGTAGTCACTTACAGCCTCTGTGCTGATAGAAACATCGGTTCCGTCCACAACAAGCCAGTCTTTAATGGTCTCACCGTCTATTGTAGCAGTGGTATCTCCCAAGTCATAGGTGATTGTCATGTTGACATATCTGTTCATGTTTTCAACAAGAGTCGCGATGGCATCATCTGTGCTGTAAAGAGTCGGATTCTTATAGCAATCCTCCTCCTCGAGATTCACTGTCTCGGAAAGAGTCTGAATAGCGTTCTGAACCGATTCGTAGAGTTTGTCGCTCACAAGTCTGTTTCCGTAAACCTCAGGGACAATCGAGTATCCCTCTCCTTTTACATACTCTGAAACAGTCGCGTTTACAGGATCTGTAATATAATCCTCGTTCATTGCATTTAATGCGACAAGCGCATTTGAAAATGCCTCTCTGTCATAGGATACAACAGTGTCACACTCAATCTCGCTCTTTTTGAAAGCTCCGATGATCCATCCAAAAGCGGACTGCTTTGAAAGAATCTCTTCCACTTCTCCGTTGAACTCTGCGGCAAGTGAAATATCCGATCCCTTTATTGTCTCTGTGACATTATCTCTCTCTTCAATGGTAAGACTGTAATTTGCTACCTCTTCAGCTATGAGAGCCTCTGCCTCCTCAGCTGTTTTGCCTGATACGTCTATACCGTTTAATGTTGTTTTTGGCAAGAAATGCTTACTGTAATGGGCAAAGCCCCAAACATATATCACCAAAAATACTGCTAAAAAAAGAAGCATGACGGATCGTCTCATTCTTCTCTTTTGGATTTTTTTCTTTCTTTCTGTTTTCTTAGCCATAATACATTTCCTTTACATGAGTGCCGGTTTCCGCCAAAACACACTCCCACTTATTATATGTCAAAAAAAGTCAATGTCAACTTTAGCTTATAAAATCGTTATTCCTACCTATTAGTAGATACGATTTTAGAATTCTTTAGAATTTAACCGATTGACTTTAAAGGTTTAGGTGCTAAAATACGTTTCTAGAGGCACGAAGTATAAGCACAGACAAAAGGTGAATGCTAATGAACAAAACAACCCTTAAAGGCTTATTTGAAAAAAACGCTCATGCATTGATTCTATTGTATGTACCGCTATATTTTATCTGGTTTAATTACCTGGAGCAGACGGTAACAAGCCATTTTCACATCATTCACATGTGGATAGATGACCAGATACCTTTCATAGAGTATTTCGTTGTACCGTATATTTTATGGTTCCCATACGTTGCTCTTACTATCTTGTTATTACTGTTCACAGATAAAGACGAATATATAAAGGCATGCAAGTTCCTTTTTATAGGAATGACTATCTTCCTTATAATCTCAAGTCTTTATCCAAACGGTCATTATTTAAGACCTATGACATTTGAGCACGACAATATATTTGTTACACTGACACAGCTTATATACTCAAACGACACATCAACAAACCTGTTCCCGAGTATACATGTATACAACTCCATCGGTGTTAACATAGCAATACACAGATGCAGGTTATTTAAGGACAATAAATACGTGAAAGCAGCTTCAAGCGTAATTATGGTTTCCATAATACTTTCAACCATGTTCTTAAAGCAGCATTCGGTATTTGACGTAATATGCGGTTTCATTATGGCTGCCGCTCTTTACAGAAGCATTTATGCTACAGAGCCTGCATACAAGACTGTACCGGAAAGCTTGAGAAACTTTTAGGAAATTCTCTTATTCATATAATATGTAAAAGATGCATGTTGCCATGCATCTTTTTCTTTACCAAAGTTTAAAAAGCGATATTGCTTTTCTTGCTATAACATATGGCGGTGTCTCCAGCTCTTTCACCGCTTTTTTCAATTCTTTTCTTATCTCGATATGCTGAGGACAATGCTGCTCACATTTTCCGCACTCTATGCACTGTGAAGCACTGCTCTGATTCTTTCTGAATGCCGTGCACTGCAGGTACTCTTTCCTTGCTCCGCCTTTTGTCTCGGAATACATTTCGTTATAACATCTGAAAGTAACCGGAATGTCCACTCCCTTTGGGCAAGGCATACAATAACCGCATCCGGTGCAACCAACCTTCAGAGTCTTTTCTATTTCAGCCTTTACGGCATCCACAAGTTGTCTGTCCTCTTCGCTGAAATGTCCCGGAAGTGCTTTATCAGCTACCTTTACGTTCTCCTCAACCATCTCCTTGGAATTCATGCCGGAGAGGATGCAGGTCACTTCCTTTTGGTCGTAAAGCCATCTAAATGCCAGCTCCGCAGGTGTTACATCCTTGTTTACGAAAAGCTTCTTTGCTCCTGACGGAAGAAGATCCACCAAACGTCCGCCTCGCAAAGGCTCCATTATAACAACAGGGATTCCCTTTTCGGCAGCGTAATTCAATCCTTCGCGGCCTGCCTGGGAAAACTCATCCATATAGTTGTACTGAATCTGGGTAAAATCCCAATCGTACGCATCTATAAGTTCTTTAAACTTTTCAGTATTTCCATGATATGAAAAGCCTATGTTTCTTATGGCACCACTCTTTAATTTTTCATCAATCCAATCGCCGATACCTATATCTAAAAGATGCTTCCATGTATCTATATCTGTCAGCATATGCATAAGATAATAATCTATATAGTCGGTCTTGAGTCGTTTCAATTCCTCATTGAAGATTCTCTCGGCTCCCTCTTTTGTCTTCATAAGATAATGAGGAAGCTTGGTGGCTATATAAACCTTTTCTCTTATTCCGTTCTTCTCCAATATGGTACCGAGTGCCTCTTCGGATCCGGGATAAATATACGCGGTATCAAAGTAATTGACACCTCTTTCGTATGCCAGCATGAGCTCCTCTTCTGCTTTTTTCATGTCTATGATGCCGGCATGTTTTGTAAAACGCATACAGCCGTATCCCAATACCGATATATCGTTGCCTTTTTTATCTTTTCTGTACTGCATCCTTTAATTTCTCCAGTTCGCTCATCCACACAGCCGATGAAGCGTCAGAAGGCATTCTTAAATCTCCTCTCGGAGAAACAGCTACGCTACCAACCTTAGGTCCGTCAGGAAGACAGGATCTCTTAAATTGCTGTGCAAAGAATCTGCGTGTAAAAATAGTAAGCCATTTGAGTATCGTTTCTTTATCGTAAGTATCTTCCCATGCTTCACATGCCAGTCTGTATATCTTGGAAGGTCCAAATCCCTGTCTTAACATGTTATACAAGAAGAAATCGTGAAGTTCATAAGGTCCTACTATATCTTCCGTCTTCTGAGAAATCTTTCCGTCCTCAGGCGGAAGAAGTTCAGGGCTCACCGGTGTGTCAAGCACATCCAAAAGCACTTTTGAAAGCTTTTTGTCGTACGTTGTGTCCGCATAGTATCGCACAAGATGTCTCACAAGCGTCTTTGGCACAGAAGCATTCACACCATACATTGACATGTGATCTCCGTTGTACGTGGCCCATCCCAAAGCAAGCTCCGACAAATCACCTGTTCCTATGACAAGTCCGTTTTTCATATTGGCTATGTCCATGAGAATCTGAGTTCTCTCTCTCGCCTGCGAATTTTCATAGGTGACATCATGATTTAAAGGATCTTGTCCGATGTCTGAAAAATGCTGATTAACCGAAGCTGTAATCGATACTTCCTTAAATGTTGCGCCAAGCGCCTTTATAAGCGAAACCGCATTGTCATATGTTCTGTCGGTGGTTCCGAATCCCGGCATGGTCACTGCCGTTATTCCTTTTCTGTCCAACCCCAATATATCAAATGCTCTGACTGTAACAAGAAGCGCCAGTGTGGAATCAAGTCCTCCGGAAATACCTATAACCGCATTTTTGCATCCGGTATGCTCCAGTCTCTTCTTGAGTCCCATAGACTGAATCATAAGTATCTCATCACATCTCTTCTCACGATGAAGCTTATCTGAAGGAACAAACGGTGTCTTATCGATGTATCTTGTGAGCTTTGTGTCGCTAACCTTAAGATTAAACTCAGTAAGCCAGTCTTCATCTTCTGAGAAAAATGTGGTCATTCTTCTCCTGTCGGTAATTATCTTTTTGATATCTATCTCTGATATGATGGCATTATTTGTAAATCGCTTTGACTCTGCGAGAACCGAGCCGTTCTCGGCTATAATGTTATGTCCTCCGTAGACCACATCCTGCGTGGACTCCCCGTCTCCTGCAGATGCGTAAATGTATCCGCAGATAAGTCTTCCCGACTGTCCCGAGACAAGGTTCTTTCTGTAGGTATCCTTGCCTGTAAGTTCATCGCTGGCTGAAAGGTTCACTATAACCGTTGCTCCGCTCTTTACAAGTGAAATACTCGGTGGCTCAGGTGTCCACAAATCCTCGCAGATTTCACAGCCTATCTTTAATTCAGGCATATCCTCGCAGACAAAAATCTGCTCGCTGCTAATTGTGACTTCCTCGTCTTTCCAAAGTGGCACCACACCGTCTATATCTGCTCCCGAAGCGAAATATCTAGCCTCGTAAAACTCATTGTAGTTTGGCAAATAAATCTTTGGCACAAGTCCCAGCACTTCGCCGTGAGATACTGCAGCCGCAACGTTATACAGGCTGTTTTTATAATCTACAGGAAGACCGACAAATACTATGGCATCCAATGACTTTGTAGCCTTAACTATCTTTTTTAACCCCTCTTTTGCGCTGCCAAGCAGTGTGTCATGCAAAAACAAATCGCCGCAGGTGTATCCGGTTATACAAAGCTCAGGAAATACTATTACCTTTGCTCCCTCTTTTGCGACCTTCTTCATTTCACTGATTATCTCATCACAGTTGAAATCCACGTCTGCCACTTTTACCTTTGGTGTAACGGCAGCTACTTTTACAAATCCGTCCTTCATACTTTTTTACCTTCTGCTATTTATTTCCTCTGATTGCTTTTAAATCTTCCACGTCAAACTGATATGCGGTATTGCAAAAATGGCATTTTATCTCTACAGGCTCATTTGCCTTTATCATGTCATCCATCTCTTTTTTGGAAAGGCTGGCAAGAACCTTCGATATTCTGTCTTTACTGCAATTGCAGTTGAAACCGCACTCTATCTTTTCGTTTATCTCAAGAGTAAACTCTCCTAAGATTTCTTCCAAAATGTCCTCAGGTGTCATACCCGAATCAAGCATTTCCGTTACTGACTGAATTTCGCCTATCTTCTTTTCAAGCTTATCTATGGTCTCATCGTCCGTAAATGGCATGAGCTGAATTATGAATCCTCCTGCCTGCTTTACGGTCTCATCTGTATCTATAAGAACGCCGAGTCCAACAGATGAAGGAATCTGCTCACTTGTAGCAAAATAGTAGGTGAGATCATCTCCTATCTCTCCCGTCTGAAGTGCTATCTGGCCGACATAAGGCTCTTTAAGTCCCATGTCCTTTATGACACTCATTACACCAAGACCGATTGCACCACCCACATCGAGTTTTCCTTTTCTCTTCAATGGTATATCTACCTGTGGGTTCATCGGATATCCCTTCACGTTTCCGTGAGAATCCGAAGTTACCACCATTCCCTTTGCAGGTCCTCCACACTGAATCTGGACGGTGAGCACGTCATTGTCTCCCTTTAACATCGTTCCCATCATTGCAGTTCCTGACAAAAGACGTCCCAAACCTGCGGTGATGACCGGAGTGGTGTTGTGTCTCTTTCTGGCTTCCTCAACCATATCCTTTGAATTTATGGCGAAGGCTCTTATAGCCCCGTTTCCCGCAGTGGCTCTTATTATATAATCTGACATTTATTTTCCTTTCTCGCTGGCTATGATATACATTTTCTCATATTTTCTTTCTATATCATTGCCGTCTGTGTTTTCTTCTTTTTCATAGCAATCCGTAATTTTTACTATTTCTTTGCTATATGCGCATTCTTTATTTTTTATGTTGTTTGTATCGTCACCACTATCATTTGCATCTACATCTTCAACATCAACCGGCTTCACGTCGAGATAATCCATCCCCGCTGTTTCAATCATATCTATTAGCTCTGAATATGAATATGCCTTCTGATAATGAACTTCCTCGTATCTCTCGTAGAGATCGTTTTCAGTTTTCACGTAGATGGTGAGATCATACTCGTTTATTCGGTTCTCGGAATCGTAGTAGTTTTCCCAAATGAAGCTGCCTTCTTCACGATTCTCGCAAAATACCGAATCCCCAAGCAACTCTTCATATTTATATAAGGTATTTACATCAAATATGAAAAGACCTTTTGGATCAAGATAATTGTTCACAAGCTTAAATACCTGTGTCAAATCTTCCTTCTCAAGTATATAGTTCATGGAGTCACAGACACTTATCACCGCACGTACTGTACCGTAAAGCTCAAACTCTCTCATATCCTGATTGAGATAAAGTATCTTTCCGTCGGCATTGTTCTCCTGAGCTATGAGCAGCATCTCCTCGGATATGTCGACACCTATCATGTCATATCCGGCATCGGATAACAGACGAGTCATTCTACCGGTTCCACAACCAAGCTCCAGAACAAGTCCATCCTCTATACCATGTTCTTTTAATATATTTATAATATTCTTTGCCCATTTTTCATACGGCACATTATCCATGAACATGTCGTATACTTCGGCAAATCCGGTGTACGCTTCCATACTACGCCTTCTTCTTATTATAAAGATAGTGTATTCGAGGATTCAAAGTCCCATTTTTGGCTCTATGATGACCGTTTACACATAATCATTGCCGTTCTCGACTCCGAACTTTAGATTTTCTAAGCATTTTATATAATCTTTGGTAACGTACGCAAACGGTCGTGAATCGCCATCCATGGCGTTGCACTCCCTATTTTCGCCATCCAGGCAAAAATTTGCTGATAGTGTAGCAAAATGCTAAGAAAATCTTTAAGTTCTCCATAGAGAACCGTCAATTGATCATGTGCAAACTGTCATCAGCTAGTCATTTTAAGGACTTTGAACTCTCGAATCATACTATCAATTATAATACATAAAAGCAACCTTGATGTTTATCCGCTATTTGCTTATACTTAAAGACATTCAGGGAGAAAAGTTATGTCCTCAAATTTTGACAATTATATTTCGGGTAATATAAAAACTCTATATAGAAGGCGCCTCTATGCACCTGTTATTTTTCTACTGATACTGGTTGTGCTTTGGATTAGATACCCCATCGCCAACATGGTATTTCCGACCGAAATCGGAAGTTCTGACAAGATTTCCGATCACTACCGTGAGAACGATCTTTTCATAAAAACATCCATTGAAGATCTGACATTCACGGGATATACCCAGGTAAACAAAACACGAAACACAGGTTATTACTATTACTACACCAAGAGCAACGGAAACATTGGAATCGTCCTTTTATCTCCTGGCACCTGCGAGGAAGGTTTAACCCAGATTGATAAAGTGACCGTCTATGCAAAAATCTGCTATGGCGGAAAAAACTACAAAAGCCTTATAGATAACATGGCTGTGGACTTAAATTGGACAGAACGTGGGCTTTACGATTCAACCACATACTACTATCTCAGTGAACCGGATTACGGTTTCCGATTTGGTCTGCTGTCGTTTATAATAGCTGTTGCTTTTGCCTTGTACACTCTGATATATCTTATCAGATGCATCATATACATTGCATTTCCATACCTAGCTCCTTGCTGTTTGAAGCTTGCTCCTTTCGGCAATCCAAAGCATATGCTTGAGGAAGCGGACCAAGAGCTTGCTACACTGCCTCAGCTTGCCACGGAAGATATGTTTATAACTGAACATTATTTTATTGAGATATCAAAATACGGAATCGCCTTTGTTCCAATTGATAAGATCCTTTGGATATACAAGCACTCCACCTTACATAAGCTGTTTTGGTATCATTTCCATATTTCTTATACTTTGAATATTACTGCGGACAATAAGTTATATATCAGGTGTCCGAAAAACCTGAAGTCCGATATAGACGGAATCATTGACTATCTCTCAGAAGCTAATCACGATATTCTCGTGGGATTCAGCGAAGAGAACAGACGCAAGATTCACGAAATCCAGGGTGATCCGTTCCATTTCGAAAAAATAATGAAAAAATTCAGCAAAAACAAAGTGAGCACAGACTTTTAAAAGACTAATAAAACAGGCAATCTCTTTCATTTTGGTGTGCTACCCGTCAAGAGGACAGTGAATAATTA
>JAILLZ010000255.1 GCA_024692885.1 Lachnospiraceae bacterium
ATATTGCGAAAACGATAATGAGGCGATTGGTGCGATTATGGCGCTTGAAGCCGCAGGATTTACTGTTGGATCGGACATTTTACATGGCGAGGTAATGGTTCTTTCATTTGACGGGATCAATGAAGAAGCCTTAGGCTACGCAAAAGAAGGTAAAATCGCCTGCATCGGAGAGTGCAATCCGATGCACGGAGCCAGAGTGGCAGGTATGATTGAACAGATTGAAAACGGGGAGTCCATCAATAAATTTAACTATGTAGAGGAACGTATTTTTAGTGCGTTGCCGGATGTTACTGAAATTACAGTGGATGACACAACGTACTCGATAACGGTTCCGGAGTGATATGAAGAATTATTAAATAAATATAAAACCTCTTGTTTTTTGATATAAATGCGATACAATCCGATTGTGCACAATACATAATTCAAGAGGTTTTAAAATGAACAGTATATCATCAACCAAGAAAGCCATTAGCCTTTTCTTAAAAGCTGTAGTGATTGTATCTGCTTTGTCAGGCACTTTTATAAGTGCTTATTCCGGCAGAAATTCGTTTATGGGTGGTTCAACAGTATTCATGTTTTTTACCATTCAATCAAATATTGCCATGGCTATAATTTCTGCCATAGGTTTTAATTATCTGATTAAAAGAAAAAAACCGGATGTGATTTGGCAGATTATAAAATATGTTGGTACAGTCTCAATTACATTAACCGGAGTTGTGTTCTGCTTCGTCCTGGCACCTACGCTTGGCGCGCATGCATGGAATATACATAATGTTCTTACACATGTAATTGTTCCGGTTGCATCTATCGTAGATTTTTTTGTGATAGGGGAATTAATAAATCTCAATAAAAAGAGTGTTATATTTGTAATTATTCCGCCTCTTCTTTATGCAATTTATGCAGGAATAGGATATGTCCGTGGATGGCAATTTGTAGAAGGATACAATTATCCTTATTTTTTCCTGAACTGGGGAAGTAAGGCCGGCGCGTTCGGATTCACGAATGAACTTCCGTACATGGGTACGGTATGGTGGATTCTCGCTCTGCTTATATTTTTAATATTTGTAGGATTGCTGTATTTGTTTTTTAATGATTTAATTAAGAAGCGCAACAAATAGAGAGGAGAAATATTATGGAATTTCAGAAGGTTATTGAGGCACGTCAGAGTGTAAGAAAGTTTAATGGAAAGCAGGTCTCTGAAGATATTATTCGCGAGATGATTTCAGCAGCTAAAGAAGCTCCTTCATGGAAGAATTCGCAGACATCAAGATATTATTGTGTTGTTTCACCGGATCAGGTGGCAAAATTCAGAGAGACAGTATTGCCGGTATTTAATCAGAACAGTACTGCGGATGCCACAGCTTATATTGTCACTACTTTCAAAAAGGGCATAGCAGGTTTCACTCAGGGTACTGCTGATAATGAAGTCGGCGATGGCTGGGGAGCATATGATTTGGGCTTACATGATATGCTTCTTTGTGCAAAAGCAGTAGAACTTGGTGTGGACACACTTATCATGGGACTTCGTGATGCAAATGTAGTTGCTGAATTTTGCGGCATACCTGATGATGAGCAGGTTATGTGCATTATTGCCGTTGGATACAGAGCGGATGACGTTAGTAAGAAACCCGGACGTAAGGCTGTCGATGATATAGCGAAGTTTGTTCGTTAAACATTTGAACAGAAATATTTTTGTTATATAAGAAAAAGACTGATCCCATCTTCACTTATGTGTAGGTGGGATTATCGATGAAAAGTCCGGTGAAGATAGATATAGGAAAAGGAGAAAAATAATTTCATGAGAATTGCAGTAACATACGAAAACGGTCAGGTGTTTCAGCACTTTGGACACACAGAGGAGTTCAAAATCTATGAGGTAGAAGACGGAAAAGTAATATCGTCTCAGGTTATCGGTTCTGACGGACAGGGACATGGAGCTCTTGCAGGCCTTCTCAGCAATAAGTCAATTGACGTTCTTATCTGTGGCGGCATTGGCGGTGGAGCACAAGCTGCTCTTTCAGAGCAGGGCATAGAGCTTTGCGCCGGAGCATCGGGAGATGCAGATGCTGCTGTAGAAAGCTATCTTAAAGGAGAACTCATAAATTCCGGAGTAAACTGCAACCATCATGGAGAGGGACACACTTGCGGTGACCACGAAGATGGACATTCATGCGGAAATCATGATGAGGACCATGGCTGTGGCGGTCATGAGGGGTGTGGCGGTTGCCATTCAAAACCTGATTTCGAAGGAAAGAATGTAGGAAAGACTTGCCGCACTCATTACAGAGGAACATTCAATGATGGAACTCAGTTTGATTCATCATACGACAGAGGTGAGCCACTTGAGTTCGTTTGCGGTGCAGGCATGATGATTAGAGGATTTGATGCTGCAGTTGCAAACATGGAAGTTGGTGAGAAAGTTGACATCCATCTTATGCCTGAAGAAGCATACGGCATGCCTGATGAGAGCGCTATCTTCACCATGGAAATAGCACAGCTTCCAGGCTCTGATGATTTAGAGGTAGATGAGAGAGCATATTTGCAGGACCAGTTTGGCAGACCTTTTCCTGTAAGAGTTGCTGCAAAAGATGACAAGACTATCACTTTCGATGCAAATCATGAGATGGCAGGTAAGGAACTTAACTTCTCTATTGAACTTGTAGAGGTATTGTAAAAATTAGGTTTTTTATTTGAGGGGAGAGCTATGTCAGAGGAATTATTCGATATTGTAGATGAAGATGGACAGCCTACAGGCGACACAGTGACCAGAGCTCAGGCACATGCTGAAGGGATAAGACATAGAACAGTCCATATTTGGGGGGTTCGCGAGAATGGAGACCGCACAGAAGTACTTTTACAGAAAAGAGCCTTAAATAAGGACTCATTTCCGGGAAGATATGATACTTCATCAGCCGGACACATTCAGGCAGGAGATGAACCACTCATATCAGCGATTAGAGAGTTGTCTGAAGAGCTCGGCATTCGTGCGGATGAGAATGACTTGCATTTCGCAGGCACATTCCCGATTCAGTATGAGAAAGAATTTCATGGAAATACCTTCAAAGATAATGAAATTGCATTCGTTTATGTATACGAGAACGAGATAGATATAGACAGTCTTACAATTCAAAAAGAAGAACTGGACAGTGTAGAGTGGTTTGATTTGGAGGAAGTCTACAAGGCTTGCCAACCGCCAAGGGATGAGAAGTTCTGCGTCCCGATGGGCGGACTTGAGATTGTTCGAAAGTATGTGGCAGAGAAGAGGGAAGATGAATCCAATAGTGTTTCACACGGAATGAGCATCGGTATGTGTATAGGAATTGCTATTGGGACTGCAGTAGGTGCTGCAACTGACAATATGGGCACGTGGATGTGCATTGGCATGGTGCTTGGAATGGTTGTTGGCATGTCTATGGGATTTAAAAAAGAATAAGTACGTAAGAATTTAACCAGATTACAGTTTGATATATACATAAGTCATTTTCCTGGATAAAAAAATGGGAAATGACTTATTTTTTTTTTATTGACTATGACGCTACGTAATAGTTTATGATGTAATCACACGTAAAGGAGATGATAGCCATGAAGACAGTAAAT
>JAILLZ010000027.1 GCA_024692885.1 Lachnospiraceae bacterium
CGCTCTTGCAAAACCCTGGGTCTTACCCAGGGTTTTTTGCAAGAGAGGCAAGACCTCGAACCCATGGGTTCGGGTCTCGCCTGCCGGCTCGGTCGGTGCGCAATATGAGATTCGCAGAATCTCGCGCACCCCATCACCCGCGAATAAGAAGACAACAAAATTAGAAGTTCGGGTCTCGCCTGCCGGCTCGGTCGGTGCGTGGCGAGAGATTTACAGAAAATGGGGGTTAATATGAATAAAAAATACGAGATAGATATGACTCAGGGGGCTTTGATTCCCAAGATTTTTCTTTTTGCATTGCCGCTTATGGCTTCAAGTATGTTGCAGTTGGTCTTCAACGCGGCAGATACAATTGTCGTGGGACGTTTTGCGGGAGCAACCGCTCTTGCTGCGGTTGGAGCTACCGGAGCATTAATCAATCTTTTAATTAATCTTTTTCTTGGACTTTCCATCGGAACCAACGTTCTCATGGCCAGATACTACGGTTCTAAAGATGATGAAAAAATGAGCCTTGTTGCACATACATCTGTTGCAATCAGTGTTCTTGTCGGCATTTTTCTTGCGATACTCGGATTCTTTGTATCACGTCCGGTCCTCACTATTATGGGAACACCAAATGACTGTCTGGATCAGGCGGTTTTATATATGCGAATATACTTTGTGGCTATGCCGGTGGTTTGCCTTTACAACTTCGGAAGCTCTATTCTTCGAGCTGTGGGAGATACGAGAAGACCACTCAGATACCTTGCTATCGCCGGAGTTCTTAACGTGGGACTTAACCTCATATTTGTTATTTGCTTTGGGCTTGGTGTGGCAGGTGTTGCTCTTGCTACAGGTATTTCACAGTGCCTTTCAGCCTTTTTGGTTGTGCGTTGTCTTATGAGAGCCGAAGAAGGGTATAGGGTAGAACTTGGTAAACTTAAAATAGACAAGGCAGAAGCTGCACAAATATTCAGAATAGGAATACCTGCCGGAGTGCAGGGAATGCTTTTCTCAATCTCAAATATTCTTATTCAGTCATCCATAAATTCGTTTGGATCAATTGCCGTTGCGGGAAATACGGCGGCAACAAATGTTGAGTTCTTTGTATACTTCAGTATGAATGCATTTTCTCAGGCTGCACTGAGCTTTTCGAGTCAGAATTACGGTGCGGGAATATACAAGAGAGTAAATAAGGTTCTTTTGGATTGTCAGCTGTTGTCAGCTGCATTCGGAGTGGGACTTGGCCTTTTGGCCCTTTATTTCGCCGGCGTATTGTTGGGATTGTACACTGAAGACCCTGAGGTTATTCAGTACGGAATACTCAGACTTTCGGTTATTCTTCCGATTTATCTCACATGCGGAATGATGGATATAATATCAAACCAGCTTAGAGCGGTTGGTTTCTCATTAACACCGGTGGTTATATGCGTAGTGGGAGTTTGTGGAATCAGAATACTTTGGCTTTACACTGTATTTGCTTCAAACCGTGAACTTACAACTCTTTATTGGTCATATCCGGTTTCGTGGATTATAACCTTGCTGGCAGAGTTCGCGGTTTATGTGCATTTCATGATTAAGCTGAATAGTAAGCTGAAGGCTAAAGAAAATGTGGCATAGTAAGCAAATCGTTCTGTTATGTTTGTCAAAAACGTATAATGACAGTGGTAATGTTTGAAGTACAAAACTACATATACCCGTGCAAAATCTCAAGTACAGCCTTAAGGTTGATAGCATCCATCTGCCCCGGAGCTGAAGTGCTTCCGACTGCACCAAAAGTTATTGCCGAACCGAAAAGTTCACCGGAGATACGGCTTATTACGCCGAGTTTTCCCATGGACATGGTTATGAGTGGCCTGTCGGCATGAAGCTCATGCATTTCGCGGGTGGCATCTAAAAGAGTAATAACGTCTGCAGTGCTTTGAGGCATGACTGCTATTTTAGTTATGTCTGCACCAAGGGATTGCATAGAGATTAAGCGAGATAATATCTCGCTTTTTTCAGGTGTTTTTTCAAAATCATGATTTGACATGATTACTTTGACGTTTTTCTCATGAGCGTGAATCAGAAGTTGATTTACAGACTCTTTATAAAAAAACAATTCCAAATCAATAAGATCTGCGAGCCCTGAATCGATTACGTTTTCATAAAAAGAAACATATTCTGCAGGAGAGATGCTCTTTTCACCGCCCTCATTTTTTGTTCTGAAAGTCACCAAAAGAGGATGACAGGAGTTGTCACCAACTGAAGTTTCGACCATTATTCCCATAGCTTCACGTACTGCGTCTTTATCAAAAACATCATCAAAGAAATCCGCGCGCCATTCTATGAGGTCGGCTGTTCTAAAATCTACATTGTTAAATTGATTTTTTATTTCAGATATATTTCTGCCGGTTATTGGAACACAAATCTTTGGAATTCCTTCCCCAATCATAAGATTCTTCACGCTTACGCTTTTCATTATTTAGCCTTTCTAAATGCCACCATTTGATTTGTAAACACTATAAAATATATTGAATAGTATTATCAAGAATAATGCACTCTTGTCTTCGAGAAACATTATTTGTATAATGTTCAATACAGAACTTTAAAGCATTAAAGTGTAAGGACATTTTAACACATTTAAAAGGAGACAGGAAGATGGAATCCAGAATTTCGGCAACGACCAGACTTTACGCACTCATAGGAACCCCTATTTCACATTCGGGATCCCCGGCGATGTACAATTACAGCTTTGAGAGAAAAGGAATAGATGCCGCATATGTGGCTTTTGATGTGGATAGGGAACACACCAAGGACGCCATAGATGCACTCAAACATTTTAATATGGGCGGAATGAACGTGACCATGCCATGTAAGCTTGAAGTGGTAAAATACATGGATGAGCTTTCAGATGCGGCAAGAATCATGGGTGCGGTGAATACCGTGGTAAATGAAAACGGAAAGCTGATCGGGCATAATACCGACGGTGTGGGATTTGTATGGAACCTGAAAGACAACGGTGTCGATATTAAGGGTAAAAAAATGACCGTCTGCGGTGGAGGCGGAGCTGCAACAGCAGTACAGGTGCAGAGTGTTCTGGACGGAATCAGAGAGCTTACCATATTCAACAAAAAAGATGAGTTTTTCGAGAGAACAGTTGAGACCGCAAAAAAACTGAAAGCCGAGAGACCGGAACTCGTTGTAAATGTTTATGACATAGATGATACAGATCTTATGACAAAAGAGATTCTGGACAGTGACATCTTTGTAAACGGAACCGTTGTGGGAATGAAACCGATGGATGACATGACGGTGGTAAAAGATAAAGCCGCCTTCCATAAAGATTTGGTTGTTTGCGATGTAGTTTACAATCCGATAGAAACCAGACTTCTTCGAGAGGCAAAGGAGTGCGGTTGCAAAACCATAGGCGGAAAGGGAATGCTTCTCTGGCAGGGAGTGTATGCCTTTAAGTTATACACCGGAGAGGATATGCCGGTAGAGGAAGTGAAGGAAAGATTCTTTAAATAATATATAAAAAAGAATATGAAAACAAAAAGAAACCTGAATGAGATTGGGGTAACTCATTCAGGTTTTTTATCAAAAATACAAGGCAAATTATTGGGGTGAAATTTGCCCTGCTTGCAGCAAGCATTTCTTTTTGACCAACAGATATTAACACACCAAAAGGGGCAAAAAAGGGGCAATGTAGCAGGCAAATCTTCCTTTGCAGAGAAAAAGTATATGAGGTATAATCAGACAGGAATTTGTTTTGGGTAATAATGATTTTTTAATGTATAAATTTACTGTTATTTGGAGGCTAGGTGGTTATGAAAAAGTTTGAGGGTTTTCAAAAGGGAGTCAATCTGGGCGGATGGATTTCCCAGTTTGACAAGTATGATAAGGCTCATTTTGACAGCTTTATCACAGAAAAAGATATAGATTACATTGCGAGTCTCGGATTCGACCATGTCAGAGTTCCGGTAGATTACAATGTGTTGGAAGATGAGGAAGGAAACATCATTGAAAGCGGTTTTACCTATTTGGAGAATTGCAGAAAATGGTGCGAGAAAAATCATCTCAATATGTTGATAGATCTTCATGAGTGTTACGGTTACTCTTTTGATCCTTTAAAGAAGGATATGGATCGAATCAAATTCTTCTATGATGAGAAACTCCAGGAAAGATTCTTGAACCTCTGGAAAGAGATTGCAAACAGATTTGGAAAGTATCCGAATCAGGTTGCTTTTGAACCTTTGAATGAGGTTGTTTCGGAAACAGTTGTGGATGCTTGGAACGGCATTCTAAACAAGTTCATTGACACGATTCGTGCCATTTCAAAAGACACATATATCATTGCCGGGGGCGTTTGCTACAACAATGTTTTGAGTGTTCCCCTTATCAATATCAAAAAGGATGACAGGCTGGTATACAATTTCCATTGCTATGAGCCGTTCCCATTTACACATCAGGGAGCTTATTGGGTAGAAAACATGCCTTCCGATTTCAGAATAGATTATCCTTTGACACTGGACATATACCAGAAAGAAAGCAAAATAATTGATCCTGATTTGGGCGGAGCAATATACAAAGTGAAGACAAAGGAGTTCGGACCTGAGTTTTTTGAGGAGATATTTGAACCTGCCATTGAGAAGTCTAAAAAGGATGATATCCCTCTTTACTGTGGAGAGTACGGTGTTATAGATCTTGCAGACAACAGGGGAAAACTTCGTTGGCTTAAGGATATCCATACAGTATTTGAAAAGCATGGTATCGGTCATGCGCTTTGGAATTACAAAGAAAAAGACTTCGGACTCGTTGATGACAACTTCAGCGAGATAAAAGAAGACTTCATAAAAATAGTGTAATGCCGGTAAAGGAGAGTAACTATGCTTGAAGAATTGAAAAAAAGAGTGTATGAAGCAAATATGCTTTTGCCAAAATACGGACTTGTCACATTCACATGGGGAAATGTGAGTGAGATAGACAGAGAGAGTGGGCTTTTTGCCATAAAGCCGAGCGGTGTGGATTACGATAAACTAACTCCGGAAGATATGGTAATCATGGATCTCGATGGAAATAAAATCGAGGGAAGATACAACCCGTCATCTGACACAAAAACACATATAGAGCTATACAAGGCTTTTGAGAAAATCGGTGGGGTGGTTCACACTCATTCGACATGGGCAACATCCTGGGCACAGGCCGGAAGAGGCATACCGTGTTACGGAACAACTCATGCGGATTATTTTTACGGAGAAATCCCATGTGCGCCTTGTTTAAATGAAGAGCAGCTAAAGGATTATGAGAAAAACACGGGAGTGCTCATAACAGAATTATTTAAGACTAAGGATTATGAGGCAGTTCAGGGAGTTCTTTGCAAAAACCACGGACCGTTTGCGTGGGGCAAGGATGGAAATGAAGCTGTGCATAATGCGGTGGTTCTTGAAGAGGTGGCAAAGATGGCAGCCATATGCGAACAGATAAATCCAAAGGTTAGCCCGGCACCGCAGGAGTTGCAGGATAAGCATTATTTCAGAAAGCACGGAGATAATGCCTATTACGGACAGAAATAAAAGAAAGATATAAAAATGATCCTATACGATATTTGTAAAAGAATTTTTGATATATTGCCCGGTTGTCTTCTCTACAGGACAACCGGATTCTATTGTCCGGGTTGCGGTGGCAGCAGGGCTGTTCTGGCATTCTTAAGCGGAAAAGTATTGCTGTCATTTTTTTATCATCCGCTCGTGCCTCTGACAGCGATATATTTTTTTTATAAGATTCTGCATTTTGGCGTTTTTGAGTTGGCTGAGTATGCTTTAAAAAAGAAGTCTTCGCTTGCGACCGTTAAAAATATAGATAAAAAAACAGATATCCCGGTTATAGGATATCTGAAATTTGCTCTTGTTATTCTTATAGCGCAGTGGATTGTAAAAAATGTGGTACACATTTATCTAATGCAGATTTATTAATACCCCATGAGCTTCATGTATTCATTCATAAAGTTTTCGTAGCTTCCGTACTGCTCTATCAGCATCGTGTATCCGGCGATAAAACAGGATGCTCCGCTTATGATTCCCAAAACGCCGGTTATGACACCGGTTATTGCAGGAGTAGGAAGCTTGAGCTGTCCACCTCTTGAGAGAAGTCCCAGTATTATGGCGAGTGCACCGAGCACTACAGCCGGTAGTATGCATGGCGATGTAACTATCGCAATTATTCCCAAAATCATTGACCATCTTGCCATAACGGCGGAAGGTTGTCTGTATTCCATCTTGTTTTCTCCGTTTCTAAGCTTAGAATCCGCTCAATGCAAGATTATAACTTATTTACATAAAAATCACAAATCAGAATAGAGCGAATCGTTAAGCAATACAATAATATCCGCATTATCATTGAAAGTAATATAATTAGTAATTGAAATGATACCTCAATTGATATATCATTTTAAATCGGAAAAAGTATTATAAAACGAGGAGTTTTTAGTTATGGCGAAGGAAATAATATACGAAAAGATATATCGGGACATCATAAATGATATATTGAGCGGGGAATTAAAACCCGGAGACAAGATAGAGTCCGAACTTGAGTTGGCCGAGAGATACGGAGTGAGCCGTATCACCAGCAAAAAGGCCATGGAAATGCTTTCCGCAGAGCATATTGTAAATCGTACAAGAGGAAAGGGATCTTTTGTAAATGAGAATGCTTTGGAGCTTTTAAAAAAGCCGGGGGCAGTTTCAAACGGAAGACCGGGGGATAACGGTAACGTTATAGGTGTTATTTTAGATACCTTCGGTGAAGACTTCGGATCCGATCTTCTGAAAGGCATAGAAAGAGAGTGCCACAAGAAGAATATTCAGATGATGTTTCAATGCACGTACGGAAGCATTATAGACGAGGATGCTGCTATAGAGCGCTTCTTGCGACTTGGAGCAAGCGGGCTCATAATACTCTGTGCACAGGGAGAAAACTACAACAACACCATTTTGCGTCTTGGACTTGACGGATATCCGATGGTTTTGGTGGACAGACCTATGAAGGGCATACCTATACCATGCGTGAAGACCGACAACTACGGAGCTACGAGAGAGCTCACAAAGGCGATAATACAAAGAGGCAATTCACATTTGTGTTTTGTTACCCACTCATCGCTTGAAACACCTACTATCTCAGAGCGTTATGCGGGGTTCACAGACGTAATCTTAGAGCATGAGGGTACAGCGGGACTGGCTGAACAGCTGAAATCTTTCCACACAGTTTCCGAGAGTGATAAGGAAAAACTTCCAAACACGGATGAGGCAAAGGAGATATTAAAAAAGCACGATGACTGTACTGCTTTTATTGCAGCCGAGTACAGAATCGGAATCCTTCTTGATATGGCCGCAAAAGAGCTTGGCAAAAAGATAGAGATTGCTACCTTTGACGGTATCTCCACCATATACAACGATCTCCACGGCTTCATAAGTGTAAGCCAGGACGAAAGAAAGATGGGGAAGACAGCTGTAGATACTCTGGTTGATGTAATAAACGGCAATCCGGCGCAGCCTGTTGTAAGCATTCCGTACAAACTCAACATTTAGCCGATAAATGACTGTAGTAAATAATATGAGGACTCATCTAAAGCATAATAGATGAAAAATATAAGATTTCAAAACTGAAAAGATATGTAAAAGATATGTGTATTTGTAACAAAAATACGCATATTTTATTGGTAAAATGGCAAAAATCACAATTAAATACCAAAAAAGCTTGATTAAAACATATAAATGATATATGGTATAAAGCAAATGATATATAGAATATATCAAAAGGTATATAGCATATACCAAATGAGATATCCGACATACGGATATCCATTAAAGAACCTATCTAAGGAGGAATTTTTTACTATGAAGAAGAAAATGGTATCAGTGCTTTTATGCATGACCATGCTTGGAACACTTCTTACAGGATGCGGAAGCACATCAACATCTGATGCAGCATCAGATGAGAAGACAAGCGAAACAGCAGAGGCAACAGAGGGAGCAGAAGCTTCAGGAGATGCGACAACACTTACAATCACTTTCCCTGATTCAGGAGACACAGGTGAGAATGGTTACATGTACAACTGGATTACAAGCACATACGATGCTTGGGAGAAGAAGGATGAAGTTACACTTGACATCCAGCCTGTAGTTGCAAACGACAGTGATTACTTTACAAAGGTTCAGACAGAAATGCAGGACGCTTCAACAAGCCCTGATCTTTTCTTTGAAGATACTTTCCAGCTTAACACAGATGTTGCAGCAGGATATGTTTCGGACATCACAAGCGATCTTAGCTCATGGGATGGATGGAACACAGAGTTCATCGAGGCTCTTAAAGAGGGAACAAAGGGATCTGACGGAAACACATACGCAGTTCCTGTAAGTACAGATGTTAGAGGTCTTTGGTACAACAAGGACGTATTCGAGCAGGCTGGTCTCGGAAGAGATTGGCAGCCTGAAAGCTGGCAGGATATCCTTGATGCCTGCGAAGCTATCAAGACAAACTGTGAAGATGATGTAGTACCTATCTGGTTCGCATGCAGCAACACAGAAGCAGAAGCTACAAGCATGAACACATTCGAAATGCTTCTCTACGGAACAGGTGAGACACTTGTAGACGAGAGCACAGGCGTTTGGAATGTAAGCGGTCAGGGAATCACAGATGCTCTTACATTCATCCAGACATGTAAAGAAAACGGATACATCGGAACACTCTCAGAAGTATTTGACGCAAGTGACTGGGAGTATGCTAACAAGTATATGTCTACAGGAAAACTTGGAATGTACTTAAACGGAAGCTGGGGATATGCTGATTACCTTTCAACAGGAAGCTACCCAATGGAAGGATACACAGACGATACACTTTCTGACGCACTCGGATTTGCTCAGATGCCAACACAGAACGGTGGCGGATACGTTACTATGAGTGGTGGATGGAGCTGGGCAATTGCCAATAACTCAGACAACCATGACCTTGCCTTCGAATTCTTAACAGAGCTTATGAAGTCTGAAAACTACATCACATACCTTGTAGGAAGCGGAAACCTTTCAACAAAGCTTGGTATGGATTCATTTGATGAGTACAGCAGCAAGCTCTATGTGAACGAAGCAACAGCAATGTCAGAGACAGCATTCTTCCGTCCACATAACGAGAACTACTCAAAAGTATCTTCATACATCTATGAGATGGTAGATACTATTGTAAGAAACGACACAGCAGTTGATTCAGCTCTTTCTGATTTCCAGACAAGCGTAAAGACAGCTGTTGGTGAAGAAAACACAAAATAATAGTGAATATATTATGGGCCAATGCCGGAACTTTGGCATTGGCCCTTTTACATGCAATTGAGGTTTAGATTAATGAGAAAAAAGGGATCTTCTTTATCAAAATTCGGATATCTTTTACCGGCTATAGTGCTTATGGCGCTGTTCTTTGTTTGGCCGATTATACTGACTATCTATTTTTCATTTACGAATCTTGCTTTAACAGGTTCGGCAGCAGCAAATTTCCGTTTTATCGGTGTGGAAAACTACGCAAAAATGTTCTCGGATTCAAGCGTAAAGGTAAGTCTTGTGACCACCATTTTCTTCGTAGTCTTCTCGGTAGTGGGACAGACAATTCTTGGTTTTACAATCGCATATCTTATGAAGGCAAAAAATAAGATATTCAGACGAATTGTGGGTGCTATCGTCCTTGCAGGATGGGTTATGCCGGAGACCGTTGCGGCCATCTGCGCATATACGTTTATGACGGATAAAGGAACCCTCAACGAGATTTTGGGACTCTTCGGAATCGGAATGGTTTCATGGCTTTTCAAATATCCGTTGCTTTCAGTAATCCTTGCAAATATCTGGCACGGAACCGCTTTTTCCATGATGGTATATCAGTCAGCTCTCGATAACGTTCCTGAGGATGTTATGGAATCTGCAAAAATGGACGGAGCAGGAAAGCTTCAGACACTTTTCGGAGTTACTATTCCGATAATAAAAGACACGGTTCTTACAAACACAATGCTCATAACGTTGTCTACACTGGGTACATTCGGTATGGTCTACACCATGACGGGTACTACAGTGCAGACACTCCCTATATTCATGTACATGAGAGCGTTTAAGAACTACGAACTCGGATATGGTACAGCTATTTCAATGCTTGTACTTTTGATAGGTGCTGTATTCAGTATCTTCTACGTAAAGATTCAGGGAAAGGACATGGATAAATAATATGCGAGAGAAAAGAGAAAAAAGAATAGCATACGTGGTCCTTACCATAATAGCTGTAATATTTGCACTTCCGCTTGCGTGGATTGTGCTTGCCTCATTGGATAAAAATGCATCACTTGCAGTGAGCATGCCTGACCTTACGGGAGAAAACTTCAAGGAAGTTTTGACAAACACTGCAAACTTAAGATCATTTTTAAACGGTCTCCTTATCTCATTGGGAGCCGCAACTATAGTTATCATTCTCTCAACTTTGGCAGCTTATGCGCTTTCCAGATACGAGATGAAACATAAAAAAATGTTCATGCTTTCGATGCTTTTCATGACATCGCTTCCTATCACTACGGTAATGGTGCCTGTATTCAAAGTATTTGTAAGCTTCGGACTCTATGACAACCTTTTCGGTATAGTTTTGTTCATGGCTGCTTCGGGTATGCCTTATGCAATCTGGATGATGAAAAACTTCATGGACGCAGTACCTCTTTCATTTGAGGAGGCTGCGTGGGTGGATGGTTCATCCAGATTCAGAGGAATCATAAGAGTGGTACTTCCTCTCATGCTTCCGGGAATCTTTACTGTGGGAATTTACACATTTTCCGGCTGCTGGGGAAACTTTTTCGTACCTTTCATACTTCTCTCAACAAGCGAAAAATACCCTGCATCCATCATGCTTTATCAGTTCTTCGGACAGCATTCCGTAGCTTACGGAACACTTGCGGCATATTCTGCAATCTATGCTTTGCCTTCAGTGATTCTGTATGTTATCACACAGAAATGGATGTCCCAGGGATTCAGCATGGGCGGAGGAGATAAAGGTTAAGGAGAGCAGCTATGAAAGTTTCGGATAGCTATAAAGCTATAGATGATATGTGTAAGCTTGTCGAAGAAAGATTCGGCAAGGATTCAAAAATACCAAAAATGTTTGAAAAATGTATTTCAAATACTTTGAAAACGACAATAAAAACTCTGGATGACGGATCGGTGTTTGTAATAACCGGAGATATTCCGGCTATGTGGCTCAGAGATTCCGCATGCCAGCTCAGACCGTTTCTTCTCTTTGCGAAGGAAGAACCGGAGATAAGAAAAATAATCACAGGTCTTGTGGCAAAACAGATGGAGTGCATCAGAATTGATTCCTATGCAAATGCATTTAACGAGAGTGCAAACGGAAATGGATTTCAGACAGACAAGACCGATATGAAGGCCGAGCTTTGGGAGAGAAAATATGAGATAGACTCGCTTTGCTTCCCGGTTCAGTTGTCTTACCTGTTATGGAAAAATACAGACGATACAACTCATTTTACACCTGAGTGGAAAGAAGCCGCAAAGAAGATTATTTCCACATTCAGAACAGAGCAGGATCATGAGAATAAATCCGAATACAGATTTGAAAGAGGAGACTGTGTATACACTGACACTCTTTCAAGGGACGGAAAAGGTGCCCTTTGCAAGTCAAACATTGGACTTATCTGGTCGGGATTCAGACCGAGTGACGATGCCTGCATATACGGATATCTCATTCCGTCAAACATGCTTGCATCAGTGGTTTTGGGATATATTTCTGAGATTGCAAAAGAAGTATATAATGATGATGAACTCGCAAAAGAAGCAGAAGCTTTTTCAAAAGAAGTAAGAAATGCCATTGAAAAGTATGCGATTGCCCCAATTCCGGGAAAACAGATTTACGCATACGAGGTGGACGGATTCGGACAGTACAACATGATGGACGATGCAAATCTTCCGAGCCTTCTCTCAATCCCTTACATGGGCTATGCAACAAAAGATGATGAGAGATACAAGCAGACGAGAGATTTTGTATTGAGCGACGGAAACCCTTACTTCTATTCCGGAAAATGTCTTGAAGGAATTGGAAGTCCGCACACTCCTTATCGTTATGTGTGGGATATGTCAATTGCAATGCAGGCAATAACCTCTACGGACAAGGAAGAGAAACTTGCTCATCTCAACCTTTTGGCAAAGACAGATGCCGACACATTCCTCATGCATGAGGGTGTAAATGTGGATGACCCTACCAACTACACCAGACCGTGGTTTTCATGGGCAAACTCAGTATTTTGCGAGGCTGTATTGGACTATTGTGACATTCGAATTAAAACTTGTTAAGGAGAGCACACATGGTTTTTTGGAAAGAAAGAATTGGAAAACTTATAGAGGTAATCGGTGAACTCAGATTTGAAAAAAGTATACCGATTGATACCTACAGGATGAATCATACAGACGGAAGATACAAAGATGTCTCCGAGATGGATACTTCATCATGGGACGAGCTTCGCGATAATAAAATCTGGGGTGGTCACAGAGAGTATTTCTATTTCGAAACTGTTTTCACCGTTCCTTCGGAGTGTGAGGGAAAAACCCTTATGTACACTTTGAGAACCGGTCACGAGGGAGAGTGGGATGCACTTAATCCTCAGTTCCTTGTCTATGTGAATGGCAAGAAGCGTATGGGAATGGATGTGAACCACAGGGAACTCATTCTTACTGAAAACGCAAAAGCCGGAGAGAGTTTTCATATCATTCTTCAGGCATATACGGGAGATAACAATTTCTCTATTTTGCTTGATTCAGATGTGAAGATTTTCTATCCGCAGGTAGAAAAATACTATTACGACATTAAGGTGCCTTATGATGTGGCTCGCCTTAAGAATGCGGAAGACGATGCTTATATAGAGATAATCACAGCGTTAAACGAGTCTCTCAATTTAGTGGATATGAGAGAGCCGTTCTCAAAGGAATTCTTTGATTCCATAGAGAAAGCGGATAAATATCTCGACGAGAATTTTTATAAAAAATATTGTGGAAACAGCAAGCACACAGTTTACTGTACAGGACATACACATATTGACCTTGCTTGGCTGTGGACTTTGGATACAACAAAGGACAAGACTGTGAGAAGTTTCTCCACAGTTCTTGAACTGATGAGAAGATATCCTGAGTATAAATTCATGCACAGCCAGCCTCAGGAGTATATCTATGTAAAAGAAAATGCGCCTGAGATTTATGAAGAGATAAAAGAGCGCGTAAAAGAGGGACGTTGGCAGCCTGAAGGAGGAATGTTCGTAGAGGCGGACTGCAATATTTCTTCAGGAGAGGCGCTGGTTCGCCAGTTCATGTACGGAATAGATTTCTTTAAAAAGGAATTTGACAAGCCAAGCGAGATGCTCTGGCTTCCGGATGTATTCGGATACAGCGCAGCGCTTCCTCAGATCATGAAACTTTCAAATATAAAGTATTTCATGACAACAAAGATTAGCTGGAGTGAGTTCAACAAGATGCCTTGCGATACTTTTTATTGGGAAGGAATCGACGGCAGCAGGATTCTCACACACTTCATCCCGGCAAGAGATTACAATGCCGTGGCAAAAGAAGGCAGCGCGGAGAATGAACATTTCACCACTTACAACGGAATGCTTAACCCTAGCCAGGTTATGGGAAGCTGGCAGAGATATTCCCAGAAACACATCAACGATGAAGTTTTGATGTCGTACGGATGGGGTGACGGCGGTGGTGGCCCTACTTTCGATATGCTTGAAAACGAGAGACGCCTTTCAAAGGGCATACCGGGTGCACCGGCCACAAAGCAGTGCCTTCCTACAGAATTTTTCCATGTGTTGGAAGATAAGGTAAAAGACAACAAGTATTTGCCAATGTGGAGCGGGGAGCTCTACCTTGAGTATCACAGAGGAACCTACACCTCCATGGCAAGAAATAAAAGGTTTAACAGAAAATCCGAGTTTGCATATCAAAATATGGAATTCCTTGCCGAGGTTGCAAACAGACTTTTCGGCACGGCTTATCCAAAGAAAGAACTGGATGAAGGATGGACAACAATCCTTAGAAACCAGTTCCATGATATATTGCCGGGCTCTTCCATCAAGGAAGTTTACGATGAGAGCAAATTGG
>JAILLZ010000029.1 GCA_024692885.1 Lachnospiraceae bacterium
ACTCACCCGTCCGCCACTAAGTCACAAAATTCATCACTCCGAAAAGATCTAAATAAAGTGCTTCGTTCGACTTGCATGTGTTAAGCACGCCGCCAGCGTTCATCCTGAGCCAGGATCAAACTCTCATGTTAAAATAAAAAAGTTTTAAATAGGTTTGAACCATTTCAGGAAAAACTTGACGTTTTTTCCTTGTTTTACTTGGTTTGGTTCTTTGTTGTTCTCAAAGAATTTCAAGGTTAATTCACTGTTCAGTTTTCAAGGTTCTTTGCTTTGCTGATTTTTGTCAGCCAAAATAGATTATCAAATGTGCATCTCATTGTCAAGCACTTTTTTAATTTATTTTGAGCGGAGAAGGAGGGATTTGAACCCTCGCGCCGCTATTAACGACCTGCACCCTTTCCAGGGGTGTCCCTTCGGCCAGCTTGGGTACTTCTCCGTAAAGGCTAAGTACTTAATGCCCTATCTAAATCGATAAACCGAAGCTTATCAGCAAAGTAAGCGGAGGAGATGGGATTCGAACCCATGTGCCCTTGCGGACAAACGGTTTTCAAGACCGCCTCGTTATGACCACTTCGATACTCCTCCGTGTTTTGTTTTCCTCCGTCAATTCCTCAGAACTGACGGCGAATGTTATAATATCATTCGGGGGTGTTTATGTCAACACTCTTTTTAGATTTTTTTTAACTTTTTAATACAAGTTTTTTATATGCCCTGACTGAGCCTTAGAAACGCCTCTGCGACAGCCATATCTTCAGGGGTTGTTACCTTTATATTTGTATAACTTCCCTCTATTAAATGTATCTTTTTATCGCTCGCTCTTTCCACTATCATGGCATCATCCGTGATACCTGTCGGATCTGTGCTCATAATCTTCTCATAACACTCCGTTAAAAGAGGATAAGAGAATGTCTGCGGCGTCTGTATTTGCCACAAAGTACTCCTGTCAGGTGTGGATGTGACTACGCAGTTTTTATCAGCTGTTTTTATTGTATCCTTTACAGGCATAGCGCAAATCGCCGAGCCAAACTTTTCCGCTGTCTCAACGGACCTTTCAATCATATCCGTAGTGACAAAAGGTCTTGCCCCGTCATGCACCAATACCACGTCCGCAGAACCCACCGCCTTAAGCCCGTTATAAACCGACTCGTAGCGTTCACTTCCCGCAGGCGCAATCGTTTTTACTTTATATAATGAATACTTGTCTATGATTTCCTTTTGGCAGTACTCCATATCCTCCGGTGAAGCCACAAGGATAACCTCGTCCACACTGCTCTCACAAAAAGTATGCAGGGAATAGTAGATTAACGGCTTTCCCTGCAACAACATGTACTGCTTTTTGGTTTTGCTTTTCATCCGGCTTCCGCTTCCGCCGGATAACACGATAGCTTTGACCATTTAGCCCCTTTCTCCCAACTTGAGATTAGGTATTGCGTTGAGATCCATTCCCGATCTTATTCCGGCTATATAATCGTAATAGCCTGCTGCTCCAATCATTGCCGCATTATCAGTACAAAGTATAGGTGAAGGTCTGAAGAACTCAACTCCCTTTTCCTTGCACATCTTTTCCATCGCCTCGCGGAGAGTTCCGTTAGAAGCCACTCCACCTGCTATGGCAAATTTCTTTGCACCGTATTCTTCTATAGCGCTCTTTGCCCTTCCCACAAGCACGTCTATAACTGCCTGCTGGAATGAGGCTGCGACATCCGCCTGATTCACCTCTATCCCTTTCATTTCACAATGATTGAGATAGTTTAATACAGCGGATTTCATTCCACTGAAACTAAAATCGTATTCTCCGTCAGCAACTTTAGCACGCGGGAATTCTATGGCATAAGGATTTCCTTCATAGGAAACCTTCTCTATCTTAGGTCCTCCCGGATATCCCAAACCTATTGCTCTTGCCACCTTATCAAATGCTTCTCCCGCTGCGTCATCTCTGGTTCTTCCAAGAATCTCGTATTTTCCGTAATCCTTCACGTTTACAAGATGAGTATGCCCTCCTGAGACTACAAGACAGAGGAACGGTGGTTCCAATTCTTTGTTTTCTATATAATTGGCACTTATGTGTCCCTCGATATGGTGCACTCCCACAAGAGGAAGTCCTTTTGCGTAACTTATCGCCTTAGCCTCAGCCACGCCTACTAAAAGAGCACCTACGAGTCCAGGCCCGTAGGTGACAGCTATTGCATCCATATCATCAAGTGTCATATCGGCTTCTTTCAAAGCTTCTTCTATTACCTGATTTATCTTCTCTATGTGTTTTCTGGAAGCTATCTCAGGTACTACACCGCCGTACAATGTATGCAATGCTATCTGAGATGAAATTATATTGCTTCTAACGTCCCTCCCGTTGACGACAACCGCTGCTGCAGTCTCATCGCAGGAACTCTCTATCGCTAATATTTTTATATCTTTTGTATCGCTCATTTATATTTCCCTGATAAACTAATACTCCGGTGAATCTATTATCCTGAAAGCGACTATACGCCACTCCAGGTTGTCCTCATCTTTTCTCAAAACGTATTCCTGGCTGCTCTTGTTAAAACCTGTGCTGTCTTCCGTAAAATAACCCACTGTCACATAGGCACATTCTCTGCCCTGAATCGTTTTGTACTCGACATCATTGGATGCGCACTCAGTAGCTGTGATTATGCGCCCCTCATTGGACCTGAAAGAACTTATCGTATATTTCAGATTGTCATAGAATGTGGAAACCGGATTCTGTTCCTGAAGTTCCACATCCAAAAGCTTTCTCTGCTGATCCGACAACTTGTAAAACTCATCGTCGGTGTACTCTTCATTGTACAGGCACATCAAAAGTCGGTCATAAAATTTTACGACCTCTCTCGGTGTTTTCGGATAGTCCTTGTCCAAATCCTTCAATATGCAATTGTCCACTTCTGTCAGTACAGTCGTATCTTCTATGGTTGCCACCTCTTTGGTGCTGATGTAGTAGTAATATCCCACCACCATGACAACCATAATCAGTCCGACTATAAGATAACGGACCTTTTTCATTGCTCTACCTATTCTTCGTCTTCAAACTTTAGTTCCACATATTTTCCATCTTTTCCAAGATGTGAGTTTTCAAATATCTTTTTAACAGCCGGCATATAATCCTCTCCTCTGACGAGGGACGGACTGAAATGTGTCAGCCAAAGTTCTCTTGCATTGGCATCACTGGCAATCTTTGCTGCCTCATAAAAGGTCATATGCTTGTATTGTTTTGCTTTTGCAAGCTTTTCTTTTTCGGCATACATCCCTTCTGCTATGAGAAGGTCTACATCCTTTGCGGCTTCCACGAGACTCTTTACCGGTCTTGTGTCGGTGCTGTAAACAAGGCTTATTCCTTTTCTTGCTGCCCCGAGCACCATATCAGGAGTATATGTCACTCCGTCGGCCTCTATAGTCTCACCCTTCTGCAGTTTGTTCCAATACATCATAGGGATGTTATTGGCCTTGGCTCTCTCGACATCAAATTTGCCTGCTCTTTTTATATCGATACGATAGCCGTAACAGGTAACATTGTGATTCACTTTAAATGCTTTTATGCAATATCCGTTTATCTCTATTTCCTGTTCAGCGCCTGCAAGCTCAATAAATTTTATATCAAAAGGAAGCTCCGGAGCAATCGTCCTCAAAGCTGACACCACTCTCTCAAGCCCTTTTGGTCCTATCATTGTAAGCGGCTCCGTTCTCTCCGCGTTTCCCATGGTGAGCAGAAGTCCCGGCAATCCGCTAATGTGATCTGCGTGATAGTGTGTAAAGCAAATCACATCTATCGGTTTAAAGCTTAACCCTTTTTTCTTTATTGCCATCTGGGTTCCCTCTCCGCAATCTATAAGAAGGGAACTACCGTTGTATCTTGTCATAAGTGCGGTGAGATACCTGTATGGAAGTGGCATCATCCCCGCTGTGCCCAAAAGGCAAACATCCAACATATTCTATCCTCGTTTCATGATCACGGCATCTTCAACGGGGTTTTTGTAATACCCTTTTCTCGTACCCATAATCTGAAATTCATTCTTTTCATACATATTTAAAGCAGGTTCATTTGAAGCGCGAACCTCAAGAAAAATCACATCCGTATTTTTTGAATGTAGTTCTTCAACCATATAATGCAGAAGCATTTCTCCCACACCATTTTTTCTGGCTTCGTTTTTCACTGCAATCCGAAGCAATTCGCCTTCATGCGCTACATCCTGAAATATCACATATCCTAAAACATTTCCGGATTCATCCAAAGCAACGGCTATGGTCTCAAACTCATTTTCCAGGCCGGAGTCTAAGACTTCCTTGCTGTACGGATCTGAAAAAATCTCTTTTTCCATAATAGCTATGGAATCCAAATCTTCTTTTTGAGCTTCGCGTATGCCAATCATATCTACTCTATGCTCTTTCCTGCTTTTAATCTTTCGCGCTCCGCCTGAGACAATCTCAGGTAGTCAGGCTTGTGCTCTGCTGCAGTTTCAAAAACACCTTTGTCATATAGAATCTTTGCCAAAGTCGCCACTGCCGCCGCACTTCCAGCACTCTTATGTGCCGGTGCGAAACAATAAGGAACTTTTATATTCTCTGCAATCGTTTCTTTGAAAACGCCTATTCCGTCTCCAAGGAAGGTTACCGGTCTGCCTTTTTCGTTTATAAAATCTATGATTTTCGTGACATCAACCGCGCATTGTTCTTTTAAGGTAATCATCTCTCCGTCCTTGAACTCATATACGCCCGTATAGGTTTGATTTCTTCTGGCATCCATGAGCGGGCAGACAAGTGTATCTACTCCCCACATGTTGTAGGCCAGTGCATCCACCGTCTTCACCGGAATAACCGGCTTTTCGAGTGCAAGTGCAAGTCCCTTCGCTGTGGCCGATCCGATTCGAAGTCCCGTGAAAGAGCCCGGCCCGCTTGTAATCGCCACTGCATCTATGGTTGACATATCAAGTTCAACCATCTTTGCAAGTTCATCCAACATCGGCAAAAGTGTCTGTGAATGAGTCTTTTTATAGTTTACTGTAAATTCTCCGACAAGCTTGTCGTCCTCAAGCAATGCCACGCTTGCCACAAGCGACGAGCTGTCCAAAGCCAATATTTTCATGTGTTTCCTTCTATTCTATTGTTTTAACGGTAATGAGTCTGTAATCAAACCCTTTTTCCAAATTCTTTTCTATGGTAACTTCCGTTCTTTTTTTCGGAAGTATTTCCTCTATAAGATTCGCCCACTCTATCATGGTGAGTCCGTCCCCGTAGAAATAATCCTCGTAACCGACCTCATCCATCTCCTCGACGCCCCCGATACGGTAAACATCGAAATGATAAAACGGCATTCTGCCTTCGTCATACACCTGAACAATTGTAAAAGTCGGGGAACTCACAGGCTCTTTTATGCCCAATCCTTCTGCTATTCCCTGGGTAAAAACTGTTTTTCCAACACCAAGGTCTCCTATTAGAGTTATAACGTCCGAAGGCTTGGCTTTTTGTGCCATCTCCCTTGCGAATTCTTTGGTCTCGGAAGGAGAAAATGTCTCCACTCGATATTCCATAGATGCTCTCCTTTTCTCTTTCAGACATATGCCCCCATTTAAATGAAGTATAGCATATAAAAGATACAAAAGCAAAAATATGCAAAAATCACGATCCCCAAATTGAGGACCGTGATTTTCATATGATTTCGGATTAGATTTTTTATATTTATTAGTTTCTTCCTTTAATAATAGGAGAAAGTGGTTTGTAAACCAACATTGTTATAAGTGCTGAGATAAGACCCTTTACAATTGTGAATGGCATGTTGAATACGACAAGGCACTGAAGAATGCTCTTCATTGATGGAACGATTGCCTGATAGAGTCCCAATATAACCTCTTCCGGCATAAAGTTGTAGTAAACCGGATATGTGAGGAAGTAGTTAAACGGAATTGAGAATAATCCCATGATAACTGCTCCGGCAAGAGCACCTATAACTGCTGTCTTCTTTGTCTTTTTAAATCTGTAGATAAGTCCTGCAGGGATAACAAATGATACTCCAAGGAAGAAGTTGCAAAGTTCTCCGACTCCACCTGTTGATGTGATGGTGAGATGCAACAGGTTCTTGATGAGACATACCACAATACCGCTCACAGGTCCCATAGCAAATGCAGCTATAAGAGCAGGAAGTTCCGAGATGTCCATCTTAAGGAAGCTTGGAACAAAAGGTACCGAAAAGTCAAAAAACATAAGAATGAATGCTACTGCAGAAAGCATTGCTGTCACTGCCATGAATCTTATGTTAAGATCCTGCGGTTTTGCTTTTTTGACCTCTCCGGCCATGTTTGTTGTTGCGTTTTCGTTTGTCATTTTAATTCTCCTTTTCTCTCTAGAAGAATTTCTTTAGTTCTCTCATTTCCTGAAGAATTTTTGCTTTATTTTTCATAAAGTAAAAAAGCCTCCGAGACTATCCTCGGAGGCCACTAAAAACAAACACTTATGTCTGCTTCTTCTCACATCCAGACTGTACTGTCGGTTTCGGATTCTCACCGTATCCTGCTTTCGCTCACGGACTTGTCTGCCTTACGCAGCATCACCGTCGGTCGGGAATTTACTGTATTCAGCATCACCCTGCCCCGAAGAAACTCTTCTATTTATTTTTCCTTCACAATTATATGTCTTGACACCTTCTGATGCAAGCCCTTTTTGTAAATCAATTTGTTTTATTTTCAGGCATTTTTTAAACGACTCAGTCCTTCGATATTGATTGTACTTTGAACGCAGCACTACTCTTTGATAACGATTCCGTCGAAGAAATGATTTCCCTTGAAATTATCGTTTCTTCTGTTCTTGTTTCCGTTTCTGTTATCTCCGTTGTGGCTGTTAGGCTTTCTGTTTCCTTTGTTTCTGCTTTCGCCTGTTCGCCTGTCTCCCTTGTGCTCATTCGCTTTGCGGTCTTCGCCTTTTCCGAAAGCACCGTCTTTTTTCTCTGCCGCAGATCCTCCTCCAAGCTTCATGGTAAGTTGGATTCTCTGCTTTTTGAGATCGACGCTCAACACTTCAACCTCGACAACATCGCCCACGCTTACAGCCTCAAGCGGATGCTTGATGTAGCGGTCGCAGATTTCGGAAATGTGAACAAGTCCGTCCTGGTGAACTCCGATATCCACAAAGGCACCGAAGTCGATAACATTTCTTACTGTTCCCTTGAGTCTCATTCCCGGAACCAAATCCTTCATCTCAAGAACATCGTTTCTCAAGATAGGCTTTTCAAGTTCCTCTCTAGGGTCTCTTCCCGGTTTCTCAAGTTCGGATACAATATCCTTCAAAGTCATCTCACCGACTCCGAGCTCTTTTGAAAGAGCATCGTAATCGGAAACCTTCTTTTTGATATCCGAAAGCTTGTGTGCTCTGACATCATCCATGGTGTATCCAAGCTTTTCAACAAGCTTCTTTGCTGCTTCGTAGCTCTCCGGATGCACGCTTGTGGAATCGAGCGGGTTGGTTCCGTCATTTATTCTAAGAAAACCTGCACACTGCTCGTATGCTTTAGGTCCGAGTTTTGCAACCTTGAGGAGCTCGTTTCTGCTCTTGAAACGTCCGTTTTCTTCTCTGTATGCAACTATGTTTTTAGCTATTGGTTTGCTGACACCGGAAATATACTCCAAGAGCGAAACGCTGGCTGTGTTTAAATCCACACCGACTTTATTTACGCAGTCCTCAACTACTCCGCCAAGAGCATCACCGAGTTTTTTCTGATTCATATCATGCTGATACTGTCCAACACCGATTGATTTCGGATCTATCTTTACAAGTTCTGCCAATGGATCCTGAAGACGTCTTGCAATTGATGTTGCACTTCTCTGTCCCACGTCGAAATTAGGGAACTCCTCTGTTGCAAGTTTGCTTGCCGAATAAACAGATGCTCCGGCCTCGTTTGTAATCATGTAATGACAAGGCTTTTTCAAGTCTTTAATCATGTCGGCAATTATGAGCTCTGACTCTCTCGAAGCTGTTCCGTTACCAACTGAAATGAGGGAAACATCATATTTTTCAATAAGCTTTGTGACAATCTTCTTTGTCTCCTCAACCTTATTCTGCGGAGCTGTAGGATATACGACAACCGTATCCAAAACTTTTCCTGTAGGATCAACAACCGCAAGCTTGCAGCCGGTTCTGAATGCAGGGTCCCATCCCAATACGGTTCTTCCTGCGATAGGTGGCTGCATGAGAAGCTGTTTGAGGTTCTTCCCGAAAACCTTTATAGCTCCATCCTCTGCGCTCTCTGTCAGAATGTTTCTTATCTCACGCTCTATTGCAGGCGCTATAAGTCTGTCGTAACTGTCCTCGATGGCATTTATCAAAATATCGTTAGTGTTTGAATTACCCTTTGTGATTACCTGTTTTTTAAGATAATCAAGTATTTTTTCAACAGGAGCCTCAAGTTTCACTGTGAGGACTTTTTCGGCCTCTCCTCTGTTTAATGCGAGAATTCTGTGTCCGGCAAGTTTTTTCACCGGCTCATCGAAATGGTAATACATCTCGTAAACAGACTCAACTTCCTCATCCTTTGCAGTGGAAATAATACGTCCTCCATCCTCGGTGAGTTCTCTGATTTTTGTTCTGTATTCGGCATCCTCTGAAATCTGCTCGGCAATGATATCTGATGCGCCGGCTATTGCATCGGCTACAGTCTTCACTTCCTTTTCCTCGTTGAGGAATGCCTCTGCCTGCTTTTCTATGGAGTCTGTTGTCTCCTGTGCAAGAATAATCTCTGCCAAAGGCTCAAGACCTTTTTCTTTTGCAATCGTTGCTCTTGTTCTTCTCTTTGGTCTGTATGGTCTGTAGAGGTCATCCACCGCCACCATTGTCTGTGCCTCAAGAATCTGTTTCTTCAGCTCTTCGGTGAGTTTTCCCTGCTCATCTATGCTCTTTATTACCTGCTCTTTTTTGTCTTCAAGATTTCTCAGATAAACAAGTCTCTCGTAAAGATTTCTGAGCTGTTCATCATTCAAGGCACCCGTAACTTCTTTTCGGTAACGGGCTATAAACGGAATCGTAGAACCCTCGTCGATAAGCTTTACTGCCGCATCTACCTGACCGGTTCGCACTCCAAGTTCCTTAGCAATGACTTCGTTGATATTCATGTGTTAAAACTACTCCTTATTGTTCATACGTCTGATTTTTTCTTCATAGACGTCATTATATTTTTCAACGGCCTTAGAGCCGTCGTTTTCATATTTATTGTAGAGCACCTTCTGCGTCTCCAATGTCATGTCATCGGAACTGAAAATGTGAATGTGCCCGTTGTTCTTCGCATCGTACTCTGCCAAAGGCATCACAGCTTTTCTGAAAATTTCAAGCAACGCTGCGTTATCATTTGCGCGAAGCGAAATCTGGCTCGCCTCAACCATCTTTTCATGCGTGGTGCACGACAAATCAAATGCGTAACAGCAATCCGCGCAAATCATTCTGGCAAACTCTCTCTGGGCTCTTCCGTTTCCCTCACGGAAAGGATGAAGCGCGTTCAGATCGCCGTAATTCTTCGCAAACACTTCCACGAACTTTTCTATGTTGTTTTCATTTTCCTTGCACTCGGGATAATAATGTGAGAAAACCGTTTCCGCGTAACTGCTGAGACACCTGAGCGTACAAAAAAGGCTGTCCGATTTACTGATTTCGACAGTCCTTTCTTTTCCGGCCCAGTCATAGACGTCCTGGAATATATATTTGTGAATCTTCTTCAAATGCTTATAGTCAAACTTTCCCTTTATCGGATTTTCCTGAAGCTCCTGAAGTCTTATGGATGTAAGTTTTTTCTCAGCCTCAAAAAGCTCGGCTGCGTCTTTAATGTTCAGCTTGTTTTTGAGTACGCTAAGTCCGGGATAACAATATTTGTTATCCGCATTATCCCTATCTGGCATACTGACTTATGACCTCCTGCCTGAGTTCCTCGGATGAAAGTTCACCGCTTGCAACTTTAAGCAACTGTTTTATGAAATCTTTGTCGAGATACATATCCTCAAGTGCCATGGTGTCAGCAACCTGTTTGACCTGTATCATGTTTTTGGTTTCCAACATTTCCATTTCTCACACCTCAGTATCATTATACTAGATTTTGAGCGAAAATGCTTCATTTTTTATCTTACATCGAGGTGTCTTTGTTTCTTGTTCTCGTACATGGCTTCATCTATCTTCTGCAAGAAACTGTCCTCATCATCCACGCCTTTTATAAACTTGTCGAAGCCCATGGAAAAAGCAAGCTTATACGGTCTTATTCCTTCGTTATTAAAAACGTCAACCCTTGCACGGAGTTCATCTTCTATCTCTCTTATTTCATCGTCATCCTTCGCACGGACCAAAATAATAAATTCATCGCCGGCATAACGGAAGCATCTTGAGCGCCCCGGAAACTGTTTTCTAATAATATCTGCCATATCAACAAGAGCCTGATCCCCGGCGGAGTGGCCGTATGTATCGTTGATTTCCTTGAAGTAATCCATATCAAGCATGATACCGTAATAACCGTTGTCCGAGTTTTTGTTTATGACAAACATGGCATGTTCAAGATAGAGCCTGTTATACAACCCTGTCAGCCCATCTTTGTAGGTCATCTGGTTTTGCAAACTCATATAAAGCGCAACTATACCGATGGCTGCTCCGAGCCACGATAGAGATATTCCGTAAAAAATCATCTGCAGAATACCTCCGACCATTATCGGAACCAAATACATATATATTGGGAAAAACGGAACATCACCGGTTTTGTGTTTGTAATCAAAATACAGCCACATGCTGTAAAACGCACACATCAGCATGTAAATGAAGAAAACACTTACCGCAGGCTGTCTGTGATAAACATTATTCTCATCAACATAGAAATAGAACTTGAAAATCAGATTAAAAACCAGAGATAGCTGAAGCGAGCCAACCGGATAGGAAAGCTTTGCATAAATCGTTTTCAGACGTGACCTGTCATGATAAAGCTTAAGATCCACGTACATGCAGAAAAGAAACGATCCGATTCCGTTAGCATAGTAGAGATATGTGTTTCCAAGAAGATTTATATATCGAGCCAGCTTTCCCGGAACACCGTCCACAGCGAAAGTGAGCGGCTCAACCAAACAGCCTATCATTGTAAGAATCATCATCGAATTGAAGGCATTCTCCTCCGTGTCAGTCTTTGTTCTGGTGATAAAACGACTGACGTACAGGAAGAAAATCATTATAAATCCTGTGATGTTTGCAACTAATATGGCCTGAAAATTCATGCTATCTCCTTGTGCTATTTACATTGTGCCTTTTATGTCTCGAAAACTAGCATGGGTTCAAACCGTATCGGCTTGGTTCATGTTATTATATCCTAAATATCATGGCATGGTAAGCTACTTTTTGCTATCTTATCTTAAGAGTTCTTCCATGCCACAAAACAAAGCCTTGCTCAGTTTCAAAACAGTTGCAGCCTGAGCCTTGGTTATATCTCGCTGTCTCTGTTCGAACAACTGTATTTGCCTTAATGGTACACCGGCTCTTTCAGCAAGTTCCTTTTGAGATATACCGATAAGTTCCCTGAATCGTTTTAAGGCCGTATCGCTATAACACTCTGCCACCATCTTGTCCATCGACTCAATAAGCTTCATAATGTCCATCTCATGGTAAATATTGTACATCCTTAGGAGTTTTTCAAACGGAACAGCTTTAAGTATGTATCTAAACGGATAGTTTCTGTACCACTGATAATATGTCAAAGCCCATCCGGCCCAATACTCCGGACTCTTATCTTCATACATCACATCTTTTGTTTTTTTATATTTTATACTGGCTTTTTCCAACACTTTTTTCGCAAGCTCAGGTCCGGATATCCCAACAACATATTTGGGGTTCCCCTTTTCAACTTGTTTTGAAAGCTCTGATGCGGCAAATAAATTTGCAAATCCTTCAGCCTGTAGCCCAATTTCGTTCACGGCGAAATCAAACATGTGACCCACAACGTTCTGGGCAGACTCAATATACAACTCACTGTATGCGCGGATCTCCATTTTTTATGTTTCCTCTCATAATATCTAACATGAACAATTCGTCTTTATTCGAAAAACCTGCCTTGTCTTTTCTGTACTCTCTTCTCGCTTTAGCGTCGCGTCCATTCTTCAAAGCATAATATATTGATGCCTCAGCTTCTTCATATCCAACATATTTTATTTGGCTAAAGGCCTTTTCACTTTTTAGAACAATCTGTTCACCCAACTCTCCCAGATGCATTGCCCTTTTCAGTTTTGACAGTGGTATCGCTCCACTCACAAAATCCTGAGCGAACGAGAAAAACGAATCATCCGCCCTATAACCTTTTATGATGTCAAATTCTGTAATGTTCACAAAAAAGTTTTCCTGAAGATATTCTTTTGCCTCGGCTGAGATACTGCTATTTTGCCAATAAGTTCTGTGCTTGGTCAGAACCGCCAACCAATTTAATATACTATAAGGTTCTT
>JAILLZ010000037.1 GCA_024692885.1 Lachnospiraceae bacterium
GATATACTTTACTAAAATCTGATATAGTTCATCAGGTGAATAATTCTCAAAACTTATCCTGTTAGGAATACGGCTCTTCATCCCGGGATTCTGCGACAGGAAATTGTCCATTTCCTTCTCATATCCTGCAAGAATGACCATTAAATCATCCCTATGCTCATATATATCAGCAGTCAGAGTATCAATAGCTTCATGGCCAAAACTATCATACTGATCTCTGCACACACTATAGGCCTCATCTATAAACAGTACACCGCCTAGAGCTTCTTCCACCTTGGTATGAGTGAGTTTTGCCGTTCCTCCAACGATATCAGCCACAAGATCTTTCCTGCTGCATTCAACCATCTGCCCTTTAGAAAGCATTCCAAGTCGTGCATATATTTTTCCTATCAAGCGGGCAACAGTGGTTTTTCCAGTACCCGGCTCCCCGGAGAACACAATATGCATTGTTCCTTTAGATGTGCTGACACCCGCCTTCTTATTCAGCGGTGCCATCTTAGCTCCGGCAATCATAAGCTTGACCTGTTCTTTTACTCCTTCAAGCCCAATAAGCGCGTCAAGCTGTGCTATGAGATCTTCGAGACTCTCCATGTCGTTTTTGGGACTATCAACAGGCCGGAAGTCTTCTGGTTTAATCAAAGACACATCAAGCTCGCCCGGATGTCTGTTTTTAACCACTCTTGTTGCGGCGTTCATTGATGCCTCAACAATCATTTCCTTGAAGAGATTAAGATAATTAAAGTCCGGTCTTCCCTGTTTGTTTTGATACTCATCAAGCAGAATTTTCTCACAACCGGGCTCGAGTATATATCCCATCCCTTTTGCTATCTTCTCTGCAAGCTCTATCAATTCTTCTCTTGTATATTCACCGATTCCCACAAGAGGAATATCAAAAAGCTGTGCAAAATTACGTTTCTTTCTAAGCAGTTCTCGTACTCCCGCCTCATCACCTGTCGCAATTATTGTGATTGCTCCATTCGCCTGATGATACGCATCAACAATCTGGTCTATCATTTCAAATCCCGGAGAGTATGCAATATCATCATCAAATTCTTCTACATTTTCAATCAGAATAATGCGATCCACTGCGGACTCAACAAGCTTTTTTACATTTTCAGCAGTTTCTGCAGCAGACGTAGAAAGCAGTGATTGGTAATCCGTAGAAATCGGGTCGCGTTCTACAATAATCCCCAGTTTGTGATAGCATTGTCCCACTATTCCTGCGGCAGATGTTTTTCCACTGCCTTTAGGTCCTACGATCAACAGATTGTTCTTATAAGGATTTTGCCCGGCAGCAACACCAAAACTAAACCGTTTTTTAGCTATCTGCTGAACGTTATAAATATTCGCCATTGCCTTCTTCAGATTATCCATGCCCGGAACATTCTCAAAGCACGGTCTGAACAGGCTTGGTATTTTTAATGATTTATCCTGTGAGTCCATTTATCAGTGCACTCCTTTATCAGCTATTATTCTGTCAGTAACTCTGCTATTTCGTCTTGGTTCAGATGATTCTTTTCAAGCAAAGCCTTCGCCATCGCAATGATTTTATCTTTTCCCTTTTCAACAAGATCAAAGCATGCTTTTTCCTCTTGTTTTAGAATATCTTCTGCTTTTTCCACGTATACCGGCATTAAATTCGATTGAATCAGGTCTTCACGAGAAATGCTGAACAGATGCCCTTCCTGCATTCCAAAAGACGTGAGCATGTTCATAGCCAGGGAACTTGCATGCCTCAAATCCGAACTTGCCCCAGTATTGAGCGCAGCTTCGTCTCCGAATACAACAATTTCTCCCACACGTCCAGCTAGGCTGGTCCTGATAGACCACATACACTCTTCTTTGGATGTCGTAGCCTTGTTTTCTTCATCCTCTCGCTGCATATATCCACCAAAATTTCCCCTGGAAATCACTGTAAGGTATGTGGGTTTCTTCCCTGAAAGAGAATAAATATATGCATGAGATGCCTCATGTACAGCCGTCCGGTATGCCTGTTCTTCGTCTCTTGTCTTCTTTTCTCCGTAATAGTATTCTTCCATAGCTTCATCAAGAAGCTCGTCATCTAACTGTTTTCCGCTCCTTGCCGCATTCCTAAACGAAAGCTCAAGGATGTTTTCAAGATTAGCAAGAGACTCACCCGGTGTGCGCTCGGCAACATTTTTCATTCCATCCTCAGTAACACGGTTATTAAGTATGGAAACGCCCTTGCCCTTAAGTCTCTTTGTTAAGAACTGCATTTTTTCATCTTTATTAGGCTGGTCAACGAGAATCTTATTACCGAACCTTCTCAAAAATGCAGGATCAAGCCCTCCTCCCATCGGATTATCAGGAGTTTCGACACTGAAATTAGTAGCTGCAACTACAAATACAGGCGCATTTTCGTGCTGCTCAAATCCATCCATCTGTGTAAGAAGCATATTCA
>JAILLZ010000041.1 GCA_024692885.1 Lachnospiraceae bacterium
CTTGCGATACTTTTTATTGGGAAGGAATCGACGGTAGCAGGATTCTCACACACTTCATCCCGGCAAGAGATTACAATGCCGTGGCAAAAGAAGGCAGTGCGGAGAATGAACATTTCACCACTTACAACGGAATGCTCAACCCTAGCCAGGTTATGGGAAGCTGGCAGAGATATTCCCAGAAACACATCAACGATGAAGTTTTGATGTCGTACGGATGGGGTGACGGCGGTGGCGGCCCTACTTTCGATATGCTTGAAAACGAGAGACGCCTTTCAAAGGGCATACCGGGTGCACCGGCCACAAAGCAGTGCCTTCCAACCGAGTTTTTCCATGTCTTGGAAGACAAGGTAAAAGACAATAAATATTTGCCACTGTGGAGTGGGGAACTCTACCTTGAGTATCACAGAGGAACCTACACCTCAATGGCAAGAAACAAAAAGTTTAACAGAAAATCTGAGTTTGCATATCAGAACATGGAATTCCTTGCTGAGGTTGCAAACAGACTTTTTTGCACGGCTTACCCAAAGAAAGAACTGGATGAAGGATGGACAACAATCCTTAGAAACCAGTTCCATGATATATTGCCGGGCTCTTCCATCAAGGAAGTTTACGATGAGAGCAAATTGGAATATGAGTCCATACTCGCTGCTTCGGAAAAGTTTGTGGGTGATTACTCAAAACTCATTGCCAATGCGGCAAGGGGAAATGCCGGAGATATCGTAGTCATAAATCCTAACGGGCAGAAGACCGAAGCGCCGATAATTATAGACTTAAAAGACAGTGAGATTAAGGGATTGTCGGATGGTGAAAGTACCTATGAAATCCAGAAGACAGAAGACGGATTCTTGACAGTTGTTCCGTCTGTTCCTGAGCATGGATACAAGGTTTTTGCGCCTGTTAAGGAAGTAAAGGCAAATGACAATAATGCAATGAAGGTTTCCGAGAAAGAAGTCGAGACACAGTTCTTTAAGATTGAAATCGATGAAAACGGAAAGCTTGTAAGCATATTTGATAAAAAGGCAAATCGTGAGCTTGTTAAGCCAAACGAAAAGGCGAATGTGCTCGTGACTTATGAGGATCATCCACATAACTTTGATGCCTGGGATATAAACAATTACTACACTGAAAAAGCCTGGGAAATAGAAAAGGCTGATTCCGTGGAAGTTGTTGAAAACGGACCTGTTCGTGCTTGCATAAAGGTTACATATACTTACCTCAGCTCAAAACTTGTACAGTACATGTATTTCTACAGAGACCTCTACAGATTTGATATAAGAAATGAGATCGACTGGAACGAGAAAAATATCCTTTTGAGAAACTACTTCCCAATGGATATTCACGCTACAGAGGCAACCTATGAGATTCAGTACGGAAACGTAAAACGTCCGACACACTACAATACCTCGTGGGATTTTGCAAAGTTTGAAGTATGCGCACATAAGTGGATTGATTTGAGTGAATCAAACTACGGACTCTCAGTAATAAACGACTGCAAGTTCGGATACAGCATTCACGACGGAGTGATAGGACTTACTATGTTAAAGAGCGCGGTATATCCAAACCCTGAAGCAGACAAAGAACATCACAGCTTTACATATTCATTCTGTCCGCACAACGAACCGATTGCAATGTCGGATACTGTTGCAAAGGCTTATGTATTCAATAACCCATACATTGCCGTTCAAAAAGAGGAGGCGGGAGATAAGCTTCCTTCAGAGTGGCAGCTTCTTAATCTTGATGCAGAGAGCGTTGTGACAGAGGTTGTAAAGAAATCCGAGGATGGAAAGTCTCTTATCGTTCGTATGTACGAGGCACAGGACAGAAGAGAGACTGCCGGCGTTAAGCTTGCGGTTCCATTCAAGAGTGCATGCTTATGCAACGTACTTGAAGAAAAACTTGAAGATGTAAGTGTTTCAGACGGAGAGATTAAACTTGATTTCAAACCATTTGAGATAAAGACATTGAGAGTAGAATTATAGTAGAAACCCTGTCGAAAGCATTTTAGAAGTTTTCGACGGGGTTTTTCTTTGGATTTTTTATGTTTATTGGTGAACACATGTGAGATAATAATAGAAAAAGTTTTTTAGGAGGGGAACTTGGGGTGAATATCACAAGAGCTAAGATAACCGGAATACAAAAATGAGAAACGTATTTGATTTTATTAAGAAAAGGATAACAAAATCCGGGGAAGAATGGCACGAAGTCTGTCCGAGATGCCAGGCTGATTTAACCATGCAGAAAGGTTTTGATAAAACGCTGGATTATTGGGTTTGTTTGGGATGCGGAGAATTGTGCATTAATAACGACAAGAATATAGAGTCTGATGTCGTATGGATTTGTGACAGCTGCGGAGATTATCTGAATCTTCAAGACGGCTTCGATGAATCGGCAGGTAAATGGGAATGCGCGAAATGCGGATACATAAACTATATAGACGATGAACACATATATCTTAGTGAAGATGAATATATATCAGACCAAAACAACCCTTACAAGGGACTGTCCGATTCGGAAATCCTTAACCTTTCCTTATATAGAAAGATCAGGCGCCTGGAGGGCAGAGAAGATATACTCATAGTTGAAGAACGGGAAACAAAAAAGCTTTTTGTCGAAAAGCATCTCAGAATCTATGATAAAACTGTATATGAATATCTGAAAGAGAATCCCGTCTCTTGTATGCCAAAGATAGAAGAGCTGTTTGAAAGTGAAAACTGTCTCATAGTCATAGAAGAGTATGTTGAGGGAATAACTCTGGATAAAGTGATAGAGACAACGGTCATGCCTGAGCTACAGGCGAGTGTTGTGGCCTTGATGGTGTGCAAATGTGTATTGGAACTTCATAGCGCAGAACCGACAATAATACACAGAGATATAAAGCCCTCAAATATAATTATAAAGCCGGATGGTGAAGTGTGGTTGCTGGATGTTAATACTGCTAAGTGGTATGACTCTGAGGAGGCAGACGATACAAGATATCTTGGCACGGAGAATTACGCCGCCCCTGAGCAGATGGGATACGGATTATCAGCCTCATCGGAAAAGACGGATGTGTATGCAATCGGTGTTCTGTTAAACGTGATGCTCACGGGACATTTCCCTAAGGAGAAAAAAGCTGACGGCAAGCTTTGGGATATAATAGAAAAATGTATTTGTCTTGACGCAGATAAGCGTATATCGGATATAGAATTGACGAAGCTTATTGCGGGAGCATTTAATGAATACTTGCAGGGAGAACAACATGGAGAATAAACCGACCGAAGAGCTGGATGTCCTATTAAATAATCTAAAGCCAAACCAGATTAATGAATACTTGGCTGACAATAAAAAGTACTTCGCAGATGATGAAAAGGGCTTTTACTATTATATGAAGGACCTTCTTATGGATAAGAGAATCAAACTAAAGGATGTCTATTCCTTTGCAGGAGTCTCGGAAAGTTACGGAAGTAAGATCCTCACCATGGAGAAACACACCACAGACCGTGATCTGATTATAAAACTTTGCATCGCGGGACACTTTAACTGGGATGAGACAAACAGGGCGCTGAAACTCTATGGAATGAGCGAACTTTACGCTAAAGATTCGAGAGATGCCTTGATAATAGTTGCGATAAATAATCGAATATTTGATATTTATAAGATAGACGAAATGCTTGAAAACCAGGGCATGAACAAACTTATGAAAGATGAGTGAGAATCTCCACCAAATCGGTGGGGATTTTTATTTTTGTGTACTGTTAATATGATTTTGAATTCAAGAAGAGTTTACGCAGCGTAATCAAAAAGTAATTTGATAATGCCAAACCCAATGTTTACCATTAACTAGGAAAGACAAGAAACAATGGGGGATAAGATGAGCCTAGGGAAGTATATTTCCGAAAAACGAAAACACATGAGACTTACACAGGAAGAGTTGGCTGAGCGTATCGGAGTTTCAAAATCGGCGGTTGCAAAGTGGGAAAATGACGGCGGATTGCCGGATAGGGAAAACTTAAAAATTCTTGCGGGAACTTTGAGTGTTACTGTGGATGAACTGCATAGGGTAATTGACAACGAGGATGTAACAGATGACCTGAATGCAAATATCACAGCAGATGTCATAGCTGTGCTTGAGTCTTATGGTTTTATGGTTACATGGCCTCAGAACAGTCCAAACAAGAAAAAGTGAGGGAGAAGATATGAAACGAAAAATGTTGACATTATTTATGCTGGTAATGACTTGCGGTCTGCTAGCTGCATGTGGAGAGAAAAAAACGGCAGAAGCTGATGAACTAAAAGAAAACTCTGAGCAAGTAGAAAAGGACACTGAAGCGGAGTATGAGCCGGAAGAAGACTTCGGAGAATCTTTGGGTGAGTTTGATAAATCTTATAACATAGAACAGATGGTGCTGTATGATGAAAATGATGTAAAGATTACGGCAAACACAATAAACTATGATAATTATTCTGTTGAACTAGATTTGACATTTGAAAATAACAGTGACAAGAATTTGGATTTTTCTGCGGAAACTATGGGCTATTCGGTTAATGGTGTCAATGGCTTTATGATAGAAGACGGATGGATGCATAAAGAAGTAGCCGCAGGTGGAAAGGAAAATGACAGCATTGGTTTTGACTATGAAGAACTGATTGCTATGGGAATGACCGGTATAGCGGATATTCAGGTGGGATTTGATATAGAGGACGACGATTATAATCATATATATACTGGACCGTTGGTTGTAAAGACAGCATTGGCAGATGATTACGATTATGAGAATACTGCTTATCGGTCAACTATACAGAGCAAATCTTTTTTATATACATATGGTGTAGAACTTGAGCATTTTTCGGAAGAAGAGTTATATGATTCCAATGGTGTAAGCATACTTTCGGAAGTGATACTGAAGAATAGCTACAATGAGCATATTCTTATGCTTGAAGTGAAAAATGCAACAAATGATAGCATATATTTTAAAATAGAAAACATCAAAATAAATGGGACAGATATTTATGACTCAATATGGACTTCGGATCATATAACTGCCGGGAACAGAATGATAGTTAGTGTTAACATCAATAATATCCTGGAAGACAATGAGTGGGCTGAAAAAGGAATAAAGACAATAGATTCGGTTAGCTTTGTGGTGGAAGCAAATAATGCTAATGGCTATGCCGTGTCAGAACCTAAGGAAGTAAACATAGGGGATATACAGGGAATTGAACTAGATTATGAGGTATCTGCTTCAGAAAATAGTGAGATTTCTGAGGGTGCTTCAGAAACAGTTGAGGAGGAACTTGCAGCGGGAACGGAAGAAAACGTAGAGCAGGAATCAGACGAAGTGACTCCTGAATTAAAAGAGTTCATGGATAGCTATGAGGCTTTTATTGATGAATATGTTGAATTTATGAAAGAGTACAACGAAGATCCTTCCAACATGTCTTCAATGCTAGATGACTACACAGAGTTCTTAAATAAATATCTGGATTTTGCGGATAAAGTGGATCAATATGATGAGGAAACAATGTCAAAGGCTGACCAGAAGTATTATTTGGAAGTAGTGAACAGGTGTAATGAGAAACTCCTGGAAGTATATT
>JAILLZ010000046.1 GCA_024692885.1 Lachnospiraceae bacterium
AGGTCATCTATGTCAAGATTTCCTGCATCAACATCAATTCTTAAATCCTCAAGTTCAACGGTATTAGGCACTGTGACTGTCACTTTAAAGTCTTTGTTTCCCCATCCGTTTGTTGCTATGTTAACACCGTTTTGCTTATGAATTTTTAGTGTACCATCTTCTACCTTAATAGTTGGAACTATTTTCTCAGGATATGCATAATCTACCGTGAAGCTGTCTCCGTATTCGATTTTCAAATCCGCTGCGTCCAAATCTATATCCACGTCTTTTATGTCATCATTGAAAGTAACGGTATCTTTAACGGTTGATCCCAATCCTCCGATTCTTAATCCTGCAAATTTTCCTGTGGTGCAAAAAACGATTACAGCCACTGTTACTATACTTAAAACTATTAAATAGATTGCTTTTCCACTCATCTTACTCTTCCTCCTCAGTCAATACGATCATCAATGCTTTTCTTACTACCCAGGCGATTACCCAGATTATCCATGAAATGTGCCAATATCCTGTCACAAAACTGATAATGAGATAAAGGCATGTAACTGTTGCCCAGTATACTTCCATAAATGCCTGTGCCCATTTGCTTACGTACTTCACATTGCTTTCATCTTCACCGTAAGATCCGCTTACAGTTGTCTTATCATTGAGTTTAAGTAAGAGTTCGAAACTTCCTTCAACGCATGAGCTGTATATAATAAGAAGAACGCCAAGTCCTACAGAGATAAAAAGGAATACGGCCATAATTTCGATATCAACTATTGCACATGGTACCCAGCAAAATGCACAGAGGAGAACACCAAGTGTAAGACTCATTGCACGTGTTGTCTTAAAAGCTGAACGTCTTTCTTTTACATATTCCGCTGTAGCCATATCTATCTGGCAAGGCTCCTTTTTAAGGAAGCTCCACTCGCTGCACTGTACTCCGTTGTATACGAATAAACCTACCGCACAAGCTATGCATAAGAACAATCCGAAAACGCCAAATTTTTCATCCCCATCAAAGAATTCTGCAACAATAGGAAAATTTACTGATACGATGCAAAGTAAAACTCCAAGTCCTACCATAATTGAAGATTTTGCTTCAAATGCAAGATACGCTTTTGCCTCGTCCATTGATACGAAACGTCTCTTTGATGTAGCTTCTCTTTCCTTAACTTCAGTAATCTCTTTGGTAAGACCAAGGTCCTCAGCCAGTTCATCAAGATTTCCGAACTCTGAAATTACTGTTCCGACAGCGGTGTTTTCGCTCACACCATCTGCAATCAATTCATTGTACTTGTCTTCCATCATCTGGAAGAGCTCTGCTTTTGCCTTTTTCACTTCTGCCGTATTTGGCATACTTGCGAACATTGCCTCAAGATAATTTTTTATAGTTTCCATAACTTCTCTCCTATCTGTTTATCTGTCTATAAATCTTTGTACGACTTCTTTTGTGAGTTCCCATTCATCACATTTGGAATTGTAATACTCTTTTCCTTTGTCTGTGATTCTGTAATATGTTCTCTTTTTACCGTTCCCCTCGGAATCCGGGTCTGCAACGAAAGATTCTATGTATCCGTTTTTCTCCATTCTGGTGAATGCCGAGTAAAGTGTTGTTTCCTTGATAACATATTTCTCATCCGAAATGCTTTTTATCTGCTTGGATATCTCATATCCGTAAGACGGTTCCTTCATCAGTATGAAAAGGATTATCGTATCATTGTAGCCGCGGATTACATCACTGCTTATCTCAACCATGTTTCCTCCTCCTTTTGTTTTTTGATTTCCGCTTATATGTCTGTCGTACTATGTTAATCGTACTACGTTTCTCGTACTACGACTGTCGTACTACTTCTGATGAGGTAAATATACTACGACAGTCGTAACATGTCAACACTTAATTTTTATTTTTTTTAAATATTTTTAAAACGCCTTATTTCCGGCTCTGACCGCATGATTTAAACAAAAAAAAGACGAGTAAGTCTTGATGCTTCACATAGAGCTAAGTTCTAAACTTCCTCGTCTTTGTTTACGTATTCTGTTTTATTATATGTATCCTAAACCTCTATCATATCTCTCAGCTTGTTCTTTACCTTTTCCGTGGTAAAAGCTGCATCCACCGCATTATACAAAAGAGTTTTCAAGTCTTCCGGAGGCATGCCGTACATATTTTCCATAAGGTATAATTCGTCAGCCATTGTTACGCCTTCTATGCCCATATCATCTGTGTTTATGGTGACTTTTATTCCATAATCCATAAACTCCTTCAATGGGTATTTTGCCATGTCTGCCACTGCCTGCTTCTGTATGTTGCTGGTCGGACACATCTCGAGGGTTACTCCCTTTTCCTTTACAAGGCTCATAACCTCTTCATTTCCGGATATTCTCACCCCGTGACCGATACGCTTTGCACCAAATTCAACGGCACACTTAACACTCTGCGGTCCGTCAGTCTCTCCGGCATGAATAGTAAATGGTATGTTAAGCGACTTAGCTTTTTCAAAGAGGCTTCTGTATTTCTCGGTAGCCGCACGCTCTTCGCTTCCTGCCAGATCCAAAGCCACCACGCCACCATGCTCCACAAGGTATTTTTCGGTGAGCCTCAATGTCTCTTCATTTTCCTTGTCGTTTTCTTCTCCCCTTATACAGCTGAGTATGAAATTGGCCATGAGCTCTGTCTCTTTCAAGCCTTCCAAAGCGGCCACTACCGCATCTTCCTGAGAAAGCCCTCTCTTCGTATGAAGCTGTGGTGCAAATCTTATCTCGGCATAAATCATTCCCTGAGACATTATATTATCGCAAACAAGACGTACGCCCTCTTTTATACCCTCCTTTGTCTGTAAAAGAGAAAGTGGAAGTTCCAGGCGTTTCAAAAAGTCCTCCGGGTTATCGTTGTCATCAGGAACAGTAATCATCTCCTTTAGACTCTCATCATCGGAAGGAACATCTATGCTCTGCATCTCAGCGAGTCTTCTCACAATATCGACTGTCAATGCGCCATCAAGATGCAGATGCAAATCTATATATTTCTTTTTTGCCTCTTCCAAAGCGGTATTTGTCTGCTCCGGTTTTGACTCCTCCTCTTTACCGACCTTTGTCATCGCAATCTCAAAGGTACTGCTGTTGTACATCATGTTAAGCATATGCTTTGAGGAGAAAATACGTTGTGTCGCAAGCCTTTTTTGTGCCTGTGCACGCAAAAGATACAAATCCATTGAATCTTCAGACATTCCTATGACTTTACCGTCATCCCTTCCTGTAAGTATAAGCATGCCATCCTTTATTACAACCGAACATTCTGCAAGTACTTCCGCGCCCTCGTTCTCCTCATAGATGGACATAAAGGTAGATTCGAACATAAGGAGTGCATGCATTATGGAGTCACTGTCATATCCGTCTTTTCTAAGTACTGTCGCAATCTCATCCTTAACTTTTTTTATTTCTTCCGGATTTACCGTGAACTCGTAAAGATATGATTCAACTTCCCTTTTAATATGCTGTAATATCAGCGGATAATTTTTCGGTCCAAAAATCAAAGCCACAAGAATAATTGAAGCGAAAAACGAGAGTACAACCGCAACTGTAACACCCTCAAAAAGCCCGTATACACCGAAAAGCTGCGTCATGGTGATAGCAAGCGGAACAGCCAGAACACAATCCCTCAGACCTATAACAATCAATCCAAGCCATCTCTTTTTTCTTTGGAAATAATAGGTGGTGAGCAGATACAGATAACTAACAACCGGAAGAGAAATAGCCATTATTCTAACCCCGGATACTGCTACTGAATAAAGCCCCGGATCGGTAATATGGTATATTTTAAGTATTGTCTGTGCCAAAATTTCAAGCGCAACTGCCAATACAACACCTCCCATAAGAGACGTCCTGTTTGCATGTCCCCAAAGCTTTCTCACACCGACATAGTTTTTTTCTTCGATGTAAATATTCATTAGCGGAGCTATTGCTTCCCCAACACAGTCAAAAACAAGCTGCAATTCTTTTACAAGTAGAATAACTGCAACAATAATTATCATCTCGGAACCGAATTGGGATGCTACATATCGATTTAAGCAAACTCCCAAAACACAAAGACAAAGATAGATGCCTGAATCCATGAGGGTGCAGACCGCCATGTCATAAAAAGTTTTTGCTGAAAAATACAAATTGAATCTTAAGGTGTTATCTTCTTTGTAAAAATGTGTTATGCACAGAATTGCAGCCACATAGACTGATATGAATGAACCAAGGCCAAGTCCTGCTATTCCAAAACTATGACAAAGAATAGCCGAGAGAATGATATTTCCATAAATCTCTGTAGCAGTAATTATATTGCTAAGTCTCTCGTCTCCGTCGGTATATATCATTTCTCTTAAAAGTGACATTATCGGAAGAACGAGAACAACATACTTCATCCAATAGAAATAAACCGCGGCATTCTGATAAACCGCTTCGGAAAGTGCATAATGTCTTATAAACTGTTCTCCAAGTATAAGGGTAAGGATAAAGAAAATACCACCACTCATGATGGATTCAAAGAGTCCAAATCCAAATATCTTATCAGCTTTTTCCTTTTCCATTTCCCCCATTGCCTTTGAGTACAATGAAGGGATTCCATATGACAGTCTTAAAGCAAAAAAACAGGCAAGAAGGTACAACGGAGTAAAAATTGTTACTCCGGCGACGCCCTCCTCACCTGTAAAGCGACCGGCTATACTTGCATCTGACATAATAAGCAGGGTGAGCACCAGACTTGAAGCGGCTCCCCTTGCAAGCATAGAAAAGTATTTTTTAGTAACAAATGTATGTTTTATCATATTTACTAACCTTTCACCGCTGATATGACATGCCTATAGTATATATGATTTTTCAATTTTTTCATAGTATCGACATGGAACTATCTGTCAATTTCTAAACTCCGGATGGTCTCCTCTGCTGTCAGCCACCTTGTATCCGATTCGCTCCATCCTGCCTTTGAGACACATGTTGCACTCTGCTGCTTCCTCGCCTGTACATATTTTTCCGTCATACAAAAGATATTTTCCCCTGACATTTACAGGTGAAAGGTTTGGCATTATAACGTTTGCACCGGCAAGTATTCCCTTTTCCCTTCCCATCGGATCTGCTGTTCCAAGCGCTGTAGTGGCAGGAAGAAGAACGTTCGGAAATAAAAGTCTTAAGATTGAAAGAAGTACCAATGTCTCGCCTACACTTCCGTCCTGTTCATCTTTGAATGGCGTATCTTTATGGGAAATAAAAGGACCTATACCTATCATGTGAGGTTTTAATTCCTTCATAAAAACTATATCTTCATATATGTTTTTAATGGTCTGATGCGGTGTGCCAACCATAATTCCACATCCCACCTGGTAACCAATCTCCTTGAGATTAAAAAGACATTGCTTTCTGTTTTCACATGACATTGAAGATGGATGAAGCATTCCGTAATGCTCATTATCGGCTGTCTCATGACGCAAGAGATATCGGTCCGCTCCTGCATCA
>JAILLZ010000100.1 GCA_024692885.1 Lachnospiraceae bacterium
TTTTTACACAATCTGTTACTTGGTGGGAACAGATTTACAATCCAAGTTTTAAAGTGTTCGAATTCGACCACTTTAAACGATTGAATGTGATACATTTAATAATTTTTAGTTGTAATTGTCTGCTGTACCGTATATTATCCATAGTATATACGTTTCAAATCTGATTGAGGAGTAAGACAGAAACATGAATGTTTTAAAAACCATCCGCAACTACTATTTTTACTGCGGTATAGAAAAAGATGAATACAACGCGATAAAAAAAGAAGCCTATATTTCGAATTTCGAGGTGTGGAGAATTCTTCACTTTTTGATGGCGACAGTTTTTTGTGTTTTGTATGCAATTTCACTGCAGAACAGTCTTGTGGAAATAAACAGAACCTTTTATCTTACCGGTCTGGTATATTCTGTTGTAGCAATTATGCTCTTCTTTATTCTAAGGAAAGATTCCATTCTTGCGCAGTTCTTAATATATGCTTCCATGTCTTTCTTATTCCTTTTTGCGATTTTCATTAATCTGAATAAACCTGATCACAATGCGACTACATTTATTGTGTTTTTATTGGTTATGCCAATGTTTATGATTGATAAACCATATTGGATGACTGTAGAGCTTGTAGCTGCTTCTACTGTTTTCCTGACTTGGATGCATAGTGTAAAGCCGCTTGAAATATGGTATATTGACTTGGTAAATGTCATAGTTTATACGATTGTCGGATGTTTCATAAATGTCATTGCAAATTCACTACGAATAAGAGAGTTCGTATTGACTAGAGAAATACGTATTCAAAGGGATACGGATGAAATGACGGGACTTAGAAACAAAGGTTCATTGACCAGAGAAATCAATTCGTTTTTGGAAGATAAAAACAGCAATAAGGGTATGCTGTTTGTTTTGGATGTTGATCATTTTAAATCGATAAACGATGTATACGGTCATGATGTTGGTGACGATGTAATCATCCAGCTTGGAAAGTATCTTGGAAGCAAATTCACAAAGGGCGAAATCGTAGGACGATTTGGCGGAGATGAGTTTATTATATTTATCAAAAAAGCTGATGATTTGGATAAGGCCGTTAAAACTGCGGAAGATCTTGCAGAGGGCGTAGCAGATAATGTTAAGTTGCCGGATGCCGACAAAAAGGTAAGTATCAGCATTGGAATTGCAGCTTATAACGGTGTAGAGACAAACTACTCGGAGATTTTCAAAAAGGCAGATATGGCCATGTATACTGCAAAAGGTGATCCGGAAAGAAGAGTATATACTTACGAACCTTAAAACATGGTTAAATGATAAGCTTTGTGCTATAATGTCAGACAGGATGCGCGAATGCGTCGAAAATGCGTGCATTAATGTCCGAAAATAACTAAATATTCATTCAATATGGAGAAGGTTTTATTTGGGGAGGAGTCTACATGGAGAATAATTCTGAACGTCGAGAAAGATATTCGGACGGCTTCTCTTTGACTAAATACACCATGCCGGTGGTCTGGCAGATGTCAAAAGTCATTCCCGGGGGATTCTTTATTTACCACGAAGATGAAAAAAGAGAACTGATATATGCCAATCAAAAAGTTCTCGATATATATGGCTGCGCTGACCTTGATGAATTTAAGGAGCTTACGGGATATACCTTTGAGGGTATGGTATATCACGAAGACTTTGTGAAGATTCAGAGCGCGATAGACAGCCAGATAGATGCCGAGGATGGCGATAGCATGGACCATGTTCAGTATCGAATAGTCAGAAAAGACGGAGAAATACGATGGGTCGATGATTTTGGACACTTCAGTTATTCTCCGGAGTACGGTGATGTTTACTATGTGTTTATAAGTGACATCACAGAGAGCAAAAAACTTGCACAATCAAATCATATACATGAAGAGCTGGAAAAAAAGATATCGAGTCTTTTGACGGAGCTTGAAAAACCGGGAAATACTTTGGAGCCGGCAGCTGCCGGGCACATAAAAGAGCTTAAGGAGTTACTTGAAAACGTTTCTGCAAAATAAGGAGAACGAATATGGAACTCACCGGAAAATATGATGAAAAAAGACAGGCAAATCAAAAGGCTGTCGGTTTATTGATTAGTCTTTCAATTGTTGGAGTGATTATAAATCTTGTTCCTGCAAAGATAGTGGAGGCCTTGGGACTTCCGATATGGATAGATACAATAGGCACGGTTTTGTCCGCATATTTGGGCGGATATCTGCCTGCAATACTTGCGGGACTCATCTCAAATTTTATTAAAGGCGTGGGAGATACCACGTCTGTCTACTATGCTGCGATTAACGTCATGATAGCAGTTTCGGCCGCATTTTTTGCCAGGCGTGGATTCTTAGATAAAATATATAAAGCTGTGGTGCTTGCTCTTTTCCTTGCCATGGTAGGCGGAGGATTGGGAGGAATAGTACCTTGGATTATGGCGGGATTTCCAACCAGAGGTTTTTTGACGGATCTCATGATAGACGTCGTGGACAAACTGATAACTGTGGCGGTTGTTTATGTTATTCTGATGTTCCTTCCTGAAAAATACAAAAATAATCTTCAGGTTAAAATGTGGTATCAGAAACCACTCACGCTGGACGAGGAAAAACAGGTTAAGAAAACACACTGCAGAAGAATGTCGCTGCGTATAAAAGTATTGAACATCATGATAGTTGCGCTGGTATGTTTGGCGGTGTTTTCAATAGTCATAAGTTTTATTATATTCAAAAGTTATATGATGGACAGGTACACTGAAGAGGTTTCGCATTTGTCACGCACGGCAGCAGAGACAGTTGATCCTTCAAAGACAGATGTCTTTATGGAACAGGGGGATACGTCGGAAGAATACCTTGAGGAAGAGGATATCCTGATTTCCATGAGAGATTCAACTCCGAGGGCTCAGGATTTGTTTGTGTATCAAATCAATGAAGATGGTTGTAGTGTAGTGTTTGATTTGGATACGGACAATAGAAAGGGAGCTTTGGCAGGGGAAACAATAGAGTTCAACAAATATCTGGCTCCTTATTCGGAAAAAATACTGTCCGGAGAGGAGATAGAACCGGTTATTTCTTGTGAATCCTACGGAAAGATGCTCACGTTTTATACTCCGATAAAAAACAGTGACGTAGTATTGTATGTTGGGGCTTCCGTTTCTCTTGCAGAACTTGAAAGTGAGGAGATAAGCTTCGTGGGACAGACCATAATAATGCTTTTGGGATTTGTTCTTCTCATAATGGCGGTAGTCATTTTTATGGTGGATTACGGCATTATATATCCTTTAAACTCCATGGCTCTTGCTACGGAGGATATGAAATATGAGGAGAAGTCGCTTGAAAAAGGAATGGAGGTTTTGGGAAACCTCGATATATACACGGGAGACGAGGTCGAAAACCTCTACAATCATCTTGTTATGATGACGGAAAAAGGGGTTGCATTTATCAATGAAATACAGGAAAAAAACAAAACTATTTCCACCATGCAGAATGCCCTTATCATGGTTCTTGCTGACATAGTAGAGAGCCGCGATCAGAATACCGGGCAGCATATAAGAAAGACAGCGGCTTATGTGGAAGTCATACTTCGTAAAATGAGAGAACTGGGAATTGATAGCGATATTATCGATGATGAGTACATTGAAAACATGGTACATTCAGCGCCTCTTCATGATATAGGAAAGATAGAAGTTCCGGATGCAGTTTTAAATAAACCAGGCAAGTTGGATGACTTTGAGTTTGAAATTATGAAATCACATGTAGACTCAGGTGGAAATATAATAGAGAGGGTTATAAAGGAAGTTCCTAATGCGTCATACTTGGGAGTAGCCAAGGAATTGGCGGAATACCATCATGAAAAATGGAACGGAAAAGGATATCCGCACAGAGTTAAGGAGACCGAAATACCTCTTAGTGCAAGAGTTATGGCCGTGGCTGATGTTCTTGATGCTCTGGTATCTAAACGTATATATAAGCCGGCAATGCCGTTTGAGAAGGCTTATTCCATTATAGAAGAGGATTCGGGAACGCATTTCGATCCTGATGTTGTTAAAGCATTCGTTGCTGCCAAAGATGAAATAAGAGCGATTGAAGAGCGATTTGAGCGAGAGGAATTAGAGCGGGAGAGCAGATAGAGGTTAAGAATGAAATAATGAGATAAAGAAAACGACCGGCAAAATTGCCGGTCGCTTGTTATTTTATGTAGTGTGTGTACATAACAGATTATTTCTTTGTAACCTTTAATGTATATTCATAAGGTTTACTCTGTCCGTAGTTTTCAATCTGGATGTAGTAATACCCGCTCTTTGCAGGAGTGTAAAGAAGTTTTCCGTTTTTAAGGAGCTTGTTACCGTATCCCTTTGTATCATAAATCTGGTTTGAAGCTAAGATTCTTGCCATAGTCGTAGTCTTAAGCTTGCTTTTGTTTTTAAAAGTAAATTTGTATGTCTTTCCCTTGGTGAGTTTAATCTTATACCAGTCCTGATACTTGTTTTTGCTGAAATAACCCTCATCACCGTAAGTTCCGGTAATTTTTTTCCCAAGCTTTAAGGTGTTTGCAGTTTTTCGGGTATTGTTGCTTTCTTTCTCGTAGTTTTTATCAGCCTTTGTAGAAAGTGTGATAGCAGAAGTAAGGTTTTCGCCGGTTCCTGTAATCCATGTCTTTGGCATGATTTCAAGGTAATAGCTTCCTTTTTTTAATCCAACCTTACATGACTGATACTCAATAGTGTCCAACTTAAGTGTGTTTAAGGTGTGTCCCCAAACTTCTTTTTTGCCTTTTTTGCTGTAAATGTAGAAATCGAAGAATTTGCTTGTTCCGTCAGAAGCAACCGGGCTCTCTACTTTGAAGTTTACATAACCGTCTTTATTGAGCTTGAACTCGATAAAGCAATGGTTGGTAAAGCTTTCTGAATCCCAGGTCTTTGTGTAGCTTCCGCCTGTTCCTAAGTTCACTACATTGTTTACAGGTGTGTTTGAAACCGCGTAAACGTCTTCGCTGCCAAGAATGCTTACTGAAACGAGCATTGCCATGGCAAAAATGGTGCACATAATTTTTTTGATATTATTCATTGCAAATAATAACCTCCTCATAACCTATATTCTCACCAATGCATAATTATAACAGATATGCTAATCAAATTGACAGAAAATTTTGTTTTTTTTTGATGGGACAGAGTGTGGACACATTGTGTTATACTAAAAAATAATATATTTTTTTATGGGGGAAAATTGGGGTATGAAAGTAATGTGCGTAGATGACGAACAGTTGTCTTTGGATCTGATAATGGATAATTGTCGTCAGATAGACTGTATCGGTGAAGTGGTAGGATTTGATGATCCGTTAGAGGCTTTGGATTACGCCAAAAATCACCATTTTGATGTGATATTTTTGGATATAGATATGCCGGGGATGGATGGTATCACTCTTGCGCAAAAGCTGAGGGAAATGTACTCCAGAATAAACGTGATAATGACAACGGCATATACTGAATATGCCCTGGACGCGTTCAATAACGATTGCAGTGGCTATCTTATAAAACCTATTACCAAAGATGCCATCAAACATCAGTTGGAAACACTTAGATTTGCACCTGAAAAGGAAACTGAAAAGCGGGTTTTCATAAGCTGCTTTGGAAACTTCGAGGTCTTTGTCGACAGAGTTCCATTGAACTTTTCGTACAACATGTCAAAGGAGATTGTGGCTATTCTGACAGACAGAAAAGGTGCGTTGTGCAGTAACATGCAGATATCGGCAATACTCTGGGAAGACGGGGAACATCCGGAGTACTTTAAGAGCTTAAGAAGGGATGTGTTGGATACCTTCAAAAAAGCGGGCTGTGAAGAGGCCATTGTTCACCAAAGGGGAATGTTGGGGCTGAACAGAAATGTTGTGGCTTGTGATTATTGGGATGACGAGGAAGCATACAACGGAGAATATATGACACAGTATTCATGGGCGGAAAACACAAACAGTGAGTTACATTTTAAGTATGGAGATAAACGCTGATGGATTATGTTTGGGCATATGTAGAAGAACAATATTTGCTTGTCATGGCTCTTATAAGCGTGGCGCTTATTGCCAGGCTGAGTCTTAACGTTTCCGAGAAAGAGCAAATCCATCTCTATGTAATGATACTTCTGATTCTTTTGCAGTCAGTGTGTAGTTTCTCAAACAACATCATTGTCAAAAGAGAACTGACCGAACTGTACAGGATCAGGCTGTATATCTTGACGGCAAACTATATTCTTAGGCCAATAATTATCGCTCTTTTGGGCGATATGATTCTGCGTTACAGAAGGGCATCACTAAGGCTTTATTTTTTGCCATGCCTTTTAAACACTGCTGTTTATACAATATCTGTCTATACAGGATCGGCTTTTTCCATAACCCCGGATAATGTGTTTGTGGAGGGACGGTTCTTTCACACCGCAAATGTCGTGTCAGTTATTTACCTAATCATAATGGTCATTTACAGCATTTCGTTGATAAAGGGCAAATCCGGATTGGAGCAGGGAGTTATTCTGGCTGTAATGATTGAGTTGGCACTGGGAATCGCCATGGATATAATGGCATCCCAAAACAATATGAATCTTACCATTGTCATGGCATTTGTCACCTATCTCCTGTGTCTGTATGTGGAGAGAAATAATGAGCGGTTAAAAGAAAAGGAAGCGGAGCTTGTGCAAAAGGAGAACGAGCTCATGATGTCCCAAATTCAGCCGCATTTCATATACAATACATTGAATGTTATCTACAGACTTTGCCAGGTCAATCCAACCATGGCAGGAGAAACCATTATAGAGTTTTCCAACTATCTTCGAAGCAATTTGGAAACCTCAAGCGAGGCGAGAAAACTTGTTGATATAGAAAAAGAAATACTTCATGCAAAGTTTTATTCGGATATAGAGAAACTCAGATTTCCTTATCTTGAAGTCAAATATGAGTTGGAGGACAAGGGATATTTAATCCCACCACTAACTGTACAACCAATGGTTGAAAATGCCGTTCGTCATGGTGTAAGAGGAATGAAGGACGGAAGCGTTATTGTAAAAACTTTCATAGATGGCAACAGCCATGTGATAATGATAAAGGACAACGGTATCGGGAAAGTAGAGGAAAAGAAAAACTTTGGCAAACACCGTGGAATCGGAATAAAGAACGTGACAGACAGAATTGAATCATTTTGTCACGGAACGGTTGAAATCAATATGGTGGAGGGCGAAGGCACCACCGTTTATATCAAGATACCTGTTAACGAGGAGTTTAAAAACATCTTTTAGTGAGGCGCGTATGGGAATAGAGGATTACAGAAGAGCTTTAAGAGAAGGTAAAAAAGAGTATCAGAACAGAATGCAGATGGGACAGACACCGACATTAAAGTCGTTGGATTCTATTTTGTCTCAGCCTGATATATTGGGGCAGGAAAATCTTGGGCTTGTATCCATTCCGATGGAGCAGATTGCGGGAACCAAATACGAGGGACGTTGTCTTTCTTTTGCGGCTAACTTTATGCCAATCATGGATGAGGATTCCGAGTTTGCCACAAAGTGGAGTTTGCTTGCTACAGCGCACCAGCAGGAAGGAATACATGATTCCATAATAGCAGTGGAATACTTGAACGAGTTTTACGTTATAGAGGGAAACAAGCGAGTAAGTGTAATGAAATACTTCGGGGCACCGGAGATAGCGGGAACAGTTACGAGAATTCTTCCTCAAAAAAGTGATGATAAGAGAGTGAAAATCTATTACGAGTTTTTGGATTTCTTCAGATGTGCGGGACTGCACAACGTCATTTTTTCCGAGGAGGGAAGCTATGCAAAACTGATAGCTGCTGTGGGAAAGAATCAAAATGACGTGTGGACTCTTGAAGAAAGAAAGACATTCGGATTTATTTTTTACCAGTTTTCAAATGTTGTCAGAAAGCAAAACGGTGGAGAACTCAAAAACGCCACTATGGCGGACGCGTTTCTGACATTCCTAGGAATATATGATTATGCCGAGGTTTCAAAATTATCCAGCGATGGTCTAAACAACCTTGTGATAAAAAGCTGGAAGGAGATAGCACTCCTTGAGCAGGAAAATGATGTTGAACTGAAAATGAATCCGACGGATGCTACCGCGTCCATGTTTAGCAAGCTTCTTGGAAAGAAGACTTTAAAGGCCGGATTTATCTATATGAAGACTCCGGCTTCAAGTTCATGGACATACAACCATGAGTTGGGCAGATGGCATGTGGACGACATGTTTGACGGACTTGAAACCGTAAAATATGAGGACATCGATGAGAACACCATAGATCAGACTTTGGAAAGAGCGGTTAAGGAAGGCTGTGATGTCATTTTTACAACCAGTCCGGTTTTTGCGGAGGCGAGTGTTAAGTGTGCAATAGCACATCCTGATGTGAAGATATTAAACTGCTCATTAAACACCTCGCATCAATACATCAGACACTATTATGCCAGACTTCATGAGGCGAAGTTTATCTTGGGAGCTGTAGCCGGCGCCATGGCACACAACAACAGGATAAGCTACGTGGCTGATTATCCGCTTTTTGGAACCATCGCGCATATAAACGCTTTTGCATACGGAGCAAAAATGATTAATCCGAGGGCAAAGGTTTATCTTGAGTGGTCCACTTACAAAAATGCAGATGTGGACGCAAACATTGCCAGAACAGACCCGGCAGTGGTATCGGGACGAGACATGTACATACCGGAGAGAGGACAGCAGCATTTCGGACTGTTTACCTATTCTTACGGAAACGAGAGCAAGAATCTGGCTATGCCTGTATATAACTGGGGACATTTTTATGAGCAGCTCATCCAGACTATTTTTGATGGAACCTGGAAGCAGGATGACACGGCAAAATCAGTGAATTACTGGTGGGGAATGTCTGCAGGTGTTATAGATGTTTTCTATTCAAACAATCTTCCGGACGGGACAGTAAAGCTTCTGAATCTTCTGAGAGAGACCATTCGAAGCGGACAGTTCAAGCTTTTCTCGGGACAGCTCTTTTCACAGAACGGTCTTGTGCATGACGGAAAAGAGGAGATGGAACCTTGGGAAGTAATGTCTATGGACTGGCTTGCTGACAACATTGTGGGAGTTATTCCAAAGATTGAAGAACTCACGGAACAGGCGAGACCGGTTATTGAAAAGCAGGGACTTCCCGGAAAGAAAGGTATGTAAAGAGGTATAGACTATATGAAAATACTTACTATATCCGATGTGGAATCAAAGTATTTTTGGGATTTTTATGATAAAACCAAATTTGAAGATATAGATTTAATAATTTCCTGTGGGGATTTGAAGGCGGAGTATCTCACTTTTCTTGAGACAATGACTTCTCTTCCGCTTTTATATGTTCACGGGAATCACGACAACCGATATGAGGAGAAAGCTCCAGAGGGATGCGTTTGCATAGAGGACAGAATATATGAATACAAGGGAGTAAGGTTCCTTGGTCTTGGCGGATCCATGAGATATAAAGACGGAAAATATCAGTACACCGAAAAGGAAATGGAGAAGCGCTATAATAAACTGAAGCTCAAGCTGAAACTAGGCGGCGGAGTGGATGTTCTTGTGACTCATTCTCCTGCAGCAGGGCATGGGGACGCTGACGATCTTCCGCATCACGGTTTTAAGGTGTTTGAAAAAATCATGGATGATTTTGAACCGAAGTATTTTTTGCACGGGCATGTTCACATGAATTACGGACCGGCTGTTCAAAGGGAAAGTCGGTACAAAAATACAACAATAATAAATGCATATGAGAAATATGTTTTTGAGTACTAAGATAATATGAATAACGAATTTTCACAAGAAAAAGTAAGAGAGCGATACACCAAGCTTACAAGGGCTCTCATAGAAAAAAGTATTACCGTAAGCACCATGGAGAGCATCACTTCAGGGCAGATTGCATCTTTGATAACCGACACGGAGGGCTCTTCCGCGGTTTTTAAAGGTGGATTTGTAACCTATTGCAACGAGGCAAAGGTGCAAAACGGTGTGAAAAAAGAAATCATAGAAAAATACGGAGTGTACTCGCACGAGACAGCAAAAGCCATGGCAAATGCCTGCAGCGATAAGTTTGGTACAGACCTTGGCATAGGCATAACCGGAAGTGCAGGAAATGTGGACCCTAACAATGGAGACAGTATTCCCGGAAATTGCTTTTTTGCAATCTCATACAAGGGTAAGACGGAATCATTTAATATAAGTATTCCGAATTTTGAAACAAGACTTCAGTATAAATTGTATGTGGCGGATTCTATAGCAGAAGAAATATTTAAAATCATAGATAAGTAATGGATTTAGATACAAGTAAAGTGAAAAGTTAAGTATCATAAAATGATACTAGGAATCGGATTTGGAGAAAAACGTGAAGCAGCTTGATTTGAAAGGTTTTTACAATCTGTCGAAGGACATACTAAATGACCTGTACAAAATAAATGTTGGAAACATACAGAATCAGACGGACAGCGCTGTTAAGCTATTGAACGACGAACTCACGAGGTTTGCCATTATCCTGGCGGATGCGGATGAGGACGTGGACGAAAACGAGATTAACGCCATGAACGAATATCTCGATACCAAGGTAGAGGCAACGCTCATAAACAGGATAAAAAACGAGGAAAGACCGGGGAGCAAAGCACCGTCAATACCTCAGGTTTTAAAATATGCTGTTTTGGCTGATGCTGCTAAAAAGCTCAATCCCGACCCGTATAAGGGGCAGAAGGGAATGGTAATCTACGACACATTTAAGCTTTTCGGACAGATAATGCTTTCTGCCACCACGAGGGATGTGAATAACGCAACCTCATTAAAGCTTACTCTATATCTGGGACAGATGGAGAAGTTTTTGAAGGAGTATACCGTGTGGTATGCCGGAAGCCAGAAGGAATTCAAGCCGGAAGACATAGCTCCGCCTAAGACTGAGAACCCGAAGGAGTGCGAGGAAAAGCTTAATGCCCTTCTTGAAGATTTGAATTCCCTGACGGGATTATCCGCTGTGAAACATCAGGTGAACAGCCTTGTGAATTTGATAAAGGTGCAGAAACTCAGAGAAGCAAACGGACTCAAGGTTTCGACTGCCTCAAAACATATGGTATTTATGGGAAATCCGGGAACCGGAAAAACCACAGTGGCCAGAATGATTGCCGAGATTTACAAATACCTGGGTGTTTTGAAGAAGGGACAGCTTGTCGAGGTGGACCGTGGAGGTCTGGTTCGTGGGTTTATCGGACAGACTGCAACAAGGACCGCAGAGGTGATAGATGAGGCTCTGGGAGGTGTTCTCTTTATAGATGAGGCCTACACACTTACCGTAAATAAGGGTGAGGGGGATTTTGGCCAGGAGGCTGTTGACACCTTGCTCAAGGGAATGGAGGACAACAGAGATAATCTGGTTGTGATAGTTGCCGGATATACAAATCTCATGGAGGAGTTCCTGAATTCCAATCCGGGACTGCGCTCCAGATTCAGCAACTTCGTTTTGTTTGAAGATTACACCGAAGAGGAACTTTTCGACATCTTAAAAGGCATGTTGAAAAAAGAAGAATACAAGCTCTCGAAAGGAGCAGAAGATAAAGCTTATGAAATGATAAAAGCGCACGTACTAAACAAGGGCGAAAACTTTGCAAATGCAAGGGATATCAGAAACTTTATGGAACATGCAATCGTAAATCAGGCAGGACGAGTTGTAAAAATGGATTCGGCTGACAAGGAAACACTTTCAACCATAGAACCTGAGGATCTTGCTGAATTTTGATGAAAAAGCTTTTAGGTATTATTAAAACGGACCCCCGATTATCGGAGGTCCGTTTTAGAATGAAATGATATTGATGAAGCAAAAAGCATTAAGCCTGAAGGTTTGCTTTAGCTCCTACTACAGGAGCATCTTCCTTGCTGTTGAGCAAGTGTGCTTTGCTGAGCGCTGTTGCGATAACGCCTGTGATGATTGTAGATGAAACCATCTCGCTTACTGCGTTGATTCCAACCATTGTGCATACTGTAAGGATGATGTTTCCGCCGTGTGAGTAGTTCTCTACGAAGTATGAGTAGAAGCATACTACAAGTGCTGTCATAAAGAATACTGTGTTAAGGAAAGCTGAGAAGAATCCTGTAACAGATGCTGAAATTGAAACCCTATTTGTTTTCTTGTACATTCCCCTGAAGATGAATCCTAAAAGAAGTCCATCGAGAAGTCTTGGTATAAAGCGCTGTACAAATGCAAGGAATGGATTTACTGCAAAGAGTGCTGCACCCATTGCACTAACGCCACCGATACCGATGCACTGTCCGAAACTTGTAAGTCCGAATACACCACCGATGATTGCGCCGCCGACAGGGCCGCATGTTATGGCTGCTATTGCTACTGGGATTACGTTAAAGGTGATTGCTAAAGGTCCCACATTGAGATAACCAAGTGGGGTGTAGGCCATGAGAAGCAAGATTGCTGTTAAAAGACCTAAGATACAGAGTTGTTTTGTTGTTAATTTCTTTTCGTTCATAATGTTCCTCCTTGTCTCGGTCCCCTTCAGGGGTACCATACGTGTTGGATTACGAGCCGCTATTCAATTTTATTTTTTAGACCCGCAAGGCCAATAGTATTTGGTCAGGATCGAAAAGGATTCCTGCCAATTGGAGTATATTAAAAAAAACTGACAAATGCAATATAAATCTTCAAATAAAAACCTAATTTATCAGGCAATGATTGAAAATGGCAAAAAAAAGACAGTAATTAAATTTTTGTAAATAATATAGGGGATTTTAGGCATAAGTGTTAAAATAAAAAACAGCCGTGAATGGCGCTTAACAACATGTTAAAACAAAGAAAACGGAGGTAGTTACAATGCAGGAAGTATATGAATTTTTAAAAGAGTGCAATACTTATTACTTGGCAACTGTTGATGGGGATCAGCCAAGGGTAAGACCTTTCGGAACAGTAGATGTTTTCGAAGGCAAGCTTTATATCCAGACAGGAAAGGTGAAGGATGTGTCAAAGCAGCTTCACAAGAATCCAAAGGCAGAAATCTGCGGATTCAAGGACGGAAAATGGGTAAGAGTTGCAGGAAAGCTCATCGCTGATGACAGAAGAGAGCCAAAGCAGCACATGCTCGATGCATATCCATCTCTTCAGAATATGTATTCTGCAGATGATGACAACACAGAAGTTCTTTATTTCGAGGATGCAACAGCTACATTTTATACATTCGGCGGAGAGCCAAAGGTAGTAAAGTTCTAGAGTGATTTGAAAAGGAATATATAATGGACAGATTATCTGAAAAAAGCTGTATTGAGTTTTCTGAGATTCTGGCTTCCAAGGCACCTGTACCGGGCGGTGGCGGAGTTGCCGCCCTGGTGGGAGCTCTTGGTGTGGCGCTTTGCTCCATGGCCGGAAACATAACAAAAGAGAGAAAAAAATATAAGGATTATCTTCCTGATTATGAACGAACGATTTCAAAGGGGGAAGAGATACGAAACAACCTTATTGAACTTATAGATGAAGACGCCAAAGGGTTTGAGCCACTACAAAAGGCATATTCAATTCCAAAAGATGACCCGACAAGAGAGGCAGTTATGCAAAAAGCCAGCTTGGATGCATGCGACGCCCCGCTTCGAATGATGAAGAATATTTGCAGTGCAATAGAACTCCTTGAAGAGATGTTTGAAAAAGGAAGTCCGCTGCTTTTGTCAGATGTGGGATGTGGAGCGCTCTGCACAAGAGCAGCAATTGAATGTGCCTCAATGAACATTTTTATTAATGCAAAGTCCATGTCAGATGAGGATGCAAAAAAGCTTGTTTCTGAGACCGAGGCTATGCTTGATGAGTACATTCCAAGAGCCGAGACAGTTGCAAAAAAAGTAATGAAGGGACTCAGAGGTTAGATAATGGCGGAATTATTAAAGGGAAAACCCGTGGCTGACGCTTTAAATGAAAAAACAAAAGCAAAGGTTGCGGAATTAAATAAAAAGGGTATACATCCAACACTTGCGATACTTCGTGTCGGCGAGAGAGAGGATGATATAGCTTATGAGAGAGGCGCTTCCAAAAGATGCGAACAGGTTGGAGTGGAAGTGAAAAAAGTAGCTCTTCCCGCTGATGTAAAAGAGGAAGACTTTTTTGCAACACTTGAGGAATTGAACGAGGATGAGAATGTTCATGGAATCCTGATGTTTCAGCCACTTCCAAAACACATCAACGGAGAAATGGCAAGAAAGATGCTGAAACCCGAAAAAGATGTGGACGGTGGAACGGATGGCTCTCTTGCAGGTGTATTTACCAATACAAAACTGGGATTTGCTCCATGTACGGCACAGGCAGCCATGGAGATTTTGAAATACTATAATGTGGAACTCTCTGGAAAACGTGCCGTGATTATCGGCCGTTCACTGATTGTCGGAAGACCTGTTGCGATGATGCTCATGCATGAGAATTCAACAATCACTGTTTGCCACACAAGAACAAAAGACGTTGCGTCTGTTTCAAGAGAGGCGGATATAGTTATAACCGCATCCGGCCAGATGGAAAGATACGGAAAAGACTTTTTCAAACCGGGGCAGACCGTCATAGATGTGGGCATCTCTTGGAATGATGAAAAACAGAAGCTTTGCGGAGATGTGTTGTTCGATGAAGTGGAACCGATAGTATCCGCAATCACACCTGTTCCGGGTGGAGTAGGAGCCGTGACGACAAGTGTCCTGATTTCGCACGTAGTCGAGGCCGCAGCTGCAAAGTAAATATGTTGCAATGCTGCAAGGTCATGTTGCAGAATGCAATATTAAAAACATACGAAACGCATAGTTAAGCTTTCTTTTTCGCAATTTACGCCATTCAAAAAACTGGCACACGAATTGCTACATATAAATACGAAAAGTATTTTAAAACAAAGAAAAGGAGGAGAAAACTATGCGTTTTGAAAATACTATGGAATGGCATAAAGCTTATGACGCTAGCATCTTTGATATGTTCAAAGGCGGTTCTTTTGAACTCTTAGATTTATCAAATCCATTTGGTCGCGGAAATCCATTGTGGCCATCAAATGGAGATTTCCATATTGATCGTGTGCAGCATATGCCTATGCATTACAGATTATTACAGACATTCAATGATTTCCACATGCACAACTCTACACATGCTGATTCACCAGCACATGTTATCCCGGAGAGCCCATTTACACATGAGCTTCCATTGGAGAACTACCTTGGTGAGGCTGTATGTCTTGACATCCCTAAGGGAAAGTGGGAACTCATCACTGTAGAAGATATTGAAAACGCTGCTAAAAAAGTAGAGGGCGGAATCAAGGAAGGAGACTGGGTTCTTCTCAACACAGGTACACACAGACGTTGGGGCGAGAACGATGATTATTTCGGATACAGCCCGGGACTTTCAATCGAAGGAGCTCATTGGTTCGTAGATCATCATGTAAAGGGTGTAGGCTTTGATATGCAGGCAATCGATCATATCCTCTACACATACGCTGCAGAGCATGGTCCTGGACCATACGTTCCAAGAATCGTTGAAGAGTACGAAAAAGAGTACGGACATCCTGCAAAGGAAGATTTCCCAGAGTGGGAGCCATGTCATGACATCCTTCTTCGTAACAACGTAATGGGTATCGAGAACCTCGGTGGAGATTTGGATAAGGTTACAAACCAGAGATTCCTTTTCTGCGCATTCCCACTTCGTTGGTACATGGGAGACGGTACTATCGTAAGAGCGGTTGCTATCGTACCTTCAGACAGAATCGACAGAAGCGTACCTGATAAGGAATATCCTTACGGAGTATACTAAAAAAGAGTCAAATCTTACTGCTATATAAAAAAGGATGCCCTCGTGGCATCCTTTTTGTGCATATGAAAATAATTACTAAGTGTAAACCGATTATTATCTTCGAATTCCATCGTAATCGATATTATACTGTCGTATTTTTCTTGAAATGGTTGAGGCGTTTAAGCCCAATCTGTCACCTGCTTCGCGAAGCGTTCTGCAGTTTCTCAAAGTGTTTTCAAGATACTGCTTTTCAAATTCCTCTACTGCGGAATTGAAATCATGTGAAATATTGCTTGCGCTGTGAGTAACCTCACCCTCTGAAGAAATATCCAAAAGATTATAAAGGATACTGTCATCGCAAACTCCGTTTCCGGCGCTGCAAAGAACAAGGTATTCAATGATGTTCTCAAGCTCACGAATGTTTCCCGGCCAATTGTATCTCTGCAGATATTTTATCTGGTCTTTTGTAAGGCTGAAAGGAAGCTCGTATTTAGTGGAAAAACGCTCAATGAATGTATTGCACAATTCCTCTATATCATCTTTACGCTCTCTGAGCGGCGGAACATAAAGAGGAATAACATTCAATCTGTAGTAGAGATCCTGACGGAAAGTTCCCTCTGCAATCTTCTGCTTGAGATCCGAATTGGTAGATGCCAGGAATCTGATGTTCAGGTGAATAGGAGTAGTGTCTCCGACTCTTGTAATCTCCTGAGACTGAATTGCTCGAAGAAGTTTTACCTGAAGGTCCATCGGCATATCACCAATCTCGTCCAAAAGGAGAGTACCGTTGTTTGCCATTTCAAAGAGACCCGGCTTACCGTTTGCGTTCGCACCGGAGAAAGCTCCTTTTTTGTATCCGAACAACTCTGACTCAATAAGATGAGCAGGGATGGAAGCACAGTTTATTTTAATGAATGGCTGCTTATTTCGTTTGCTGTTTTTATAAATCTCGTCGGCAATGACTTCCTTTCCGGATCCGGATTCTCCGGTTATAAGAACCGTAGCATCGGAAGGCGCCACATTTTTTATGATTGACCACAGTGAACTTAAGGTAGTATTTCGACCAACCATCTCCGGAGAAAGGTTGGATTCTGCCTTGGTGTCTATTTTCTGTGGTTTTATTTGCTCAACTTCGCTGATAAAAGCGTTAAAGTCCTCTTTTAAAGAAGACAGAGATACGATAGGACGACTGCATGCAACGACCTGATAAAGATTTCCGTTATCGTCAAAAAGCGGAGTACCTGCCGCATATCCTTTTAAAGGTTTTCCCTGGGCATATGTGGTTGAGAGTCTGAAACAACTCTTTTTGTATTTGAGGACATAAGGAATAGCCCCACCGCTGTAAAGGTGATCCTTGTGAATCAAATCATTGACATAGTGATCTATGACTCGATCCAGGCTGATTCCGGTATTCTTCTCATATGCAGGGTTGGCATAAAGCACTTTACCGTCCTTATCTGTGATGAAGATGCTGTCATCGAGGCTGTCCACAATTTCTTTGAAATCGATGCCCTTATCCAAAAACTTGTCGAGGGTGTGGTTGATTTCGTTGACTTCCTTTTCGCATCCGGTTGTATCAACAGTGCTTGTGATTTTGCGGAATAACTCTTTTACTTTTTTAATTGATAAATATTGATTCATAGTATAACCTCTGCTCTCCCCAAAACACAGATTAAACACTCCGAGTTTCAGTTTAGCAAAAATAGAGTTTGTTGCAAATAAGCAATATGTCACGAAAAAGTGCAAAAAAGGTTAAAAAACAGTAGAAAAAACCGCTATTTGGACGAAAAAGGGTGAATTAAGTTGGCATGATTTTTGCAACAAGATGTGCGTAGTGTTTTATTTAGTTAGAGGTTTTGGAAAGGAATAACAATGGGTAACACAAAAAAGATATTATATATGGAATGTAAGACCGGAGCAGCAGGAGACATGCTGATGAGCGCACTGTTCAGTCTTTTGCCGGAAGATAAAAAAGAAATCTTCTTAAGAGATATGAATGCCATCAGTGATGAGGTTTCCATCGTGCCGGAGGAAAAGAAGAACTACGGTATTGGCGGAGTACACATGAATATATCCATTCGTGGCAAGGAGGAAGATGAGCACGTACATGGACATCATCATGACCACGAACATAGCCACGATCATGAGCATGGACATCATCATGACCACGAACATAGCTACGACCATGAGCATGGACATCATCATGACCATGAACAAAGCCATGAGCATCACCATCATCATGAGCATACTTCATGTCAGCAGATGCTTGACAAGATTGCAAATCTTCCGCTTAACGATGAAGTTAAAAAGGATGCAGATGCTATTTTCAGAATCATCGGTGAGGCAGAGAGCACAGTTCATAAAACTGCAATGAGCCAGATTCATTTCCACGAGATTGGAACAATCGATGCTCTTATTGACGTAGTTGGTTGTGCATATGCAATAAATCTTCTCGGTGCGGACGAGATAGTTGCATCACCGGTATGCGTTGGAAACGGAACAATAAGATGTGCACACGGACTTCTTCCGGTTCCTGCACCAGCAACATCGGAGATAATAAAGGGAATGCCAATCTACACAAGTTCTTTCGACGGAGAACTTCTCACACCTACCGGTGCAGCGGTAATCAAGTATTATGCTGAAAAGTTTGACAAGGTTATGAACATGAATATAGATGCTGTCGGCTACGGAATCGGAACCAGAGTATATGAGGAGCCGAGCTTTGTGCGTATTTTCATTGGAGACGAGTGTGCGTAGTTAATAACATCTATTCGGGGAGAAAATTGAAAAATTATAAATAAAATAGAAAAAACAGTTGCCGTACCGGATATAAGTTCCGCGTTACGACAACTGTTTTTTCTATTTTATTTATAATTTTTCAATTTTCTCCCCG
>JAILLZ010000135.1 GCA_024692885.1 Lachnospiraceae bacterium
TCGGACCAGAGATTTGCTTACAGCTTCCTTCAGATTCCACCTCACGATGAACACCCTTGCTGTTCAGCTATACACTTCCCACTATCTGGGCGTGTTCGGGACTTTCACCCGTTAGAGCGCGCCCATGGCGCGCAAACACAAGAAACCTCCGGAGTTCAAGCTCCGGAGGTTTCTTATTATATAAACAAAACTATATTACATCTGTATAAATCCCAACACATTCGCAACCGCACTTACCAAAATTACAGCTACAAACAATGGGCAAAGGAACTTTATCATAAATGCAAACACTTTTTTTCTTTTGAAAGGATGTCCGTCCTGTTCCACTTCCTCTTCAAGTTTTTCCACAGTCATATATTTTGTTATCAAAATACATATAGCAAGAGCTGCTATAGGCATCATGACGGCATTGGTGAGGAAATCGAAGAAATCCAAAAATCCCATTCCAAAAACAGTAACATTGGAAAGCGGTCCGTTTCCTAATGATGAAAGGCTTCCCAAAACAAGCATTATTACAGCCATTATTGCAGTTCCTTTTTTACGGCTCCACTTGAACTCGTCAGCGAATGTTGAAACCGCGCTCTCCATAAGAGCAATGGCGCTGGTTAACGCTGCAAAAAGAACCAATGCAAAGAACAGGATTCCGATTATCTTTCCGACTCCCATGCTGGCAAATATCTGAGGCATAGTGATGAACATAAGCGATGGTCCCTTATTCAAAGAGGCCTGATCTCCGCCTGAGAAAGCAAATACTGCAGGTATAATCATAAGGCTGGCAAGTATCGCAATCGCGGTATCAAAGATTTCCACCTGTTTTGTGGACTCCTCAATACTGACCTCCTTCTTAACATAAGAACCAAAAGTGATGAGAATACCCATGGCAATGGAAAGTGAATAAAACATCTGTCCCATAGCCGTAACCACTGTCATTATCGAAAAATCCTTAAAGTTCGGAATAAAAAGGTATTTTACTCCCATAAGAGCTCCCGGTCTGGTTACGGAATACACGCATATTATTACTGCCAAAACGACAAGCACCGGCATCATCATACGTGACACGCGCTCTATACCGTTTCTTACTCCCATGAATATAACTATGAGAACAAGTGCAGCAAAGATTACAAACCAGAATTCAGACGCCGCTCCGTCGGATATAAAATTCAAGAAAAAGTCATCTGAAGCAATCACATTTACATCTTCTCTTATATATTCAAACAGATATTTGCATACCCATCCGCCTATAACCGAGTAATAAGGTACTATCAAAATCGGAATTATGGCATTTATCCATCCTCCGATGCCCATTGCCTTACTGTTACTCAATTCGTGAAACGCACCGACCGGACTCTTCTTCGTATTTCTTCCGATAGCCGTCTCTGCCACAATCATGGTGTAACCGAAGGTTACCGCCAAAATGATGTAAACAAGAAGGAAGATTCCCCCTCCGTACTTAGCACAGAGATATGGGAATCTCCAAATATTTCCTAATCCTACAGATGCTCCCGCTGCTGAGAGCACAAATCCTATTTTGCCTGAAAATGAGGCTCTATTATCACTTTTCACAATATACCACCTAAAACGCAAATTTAGGCTAAATTATATCAGTGTTTTCAGGTTTTTTCCACCATTATTTGTTTTTCTACAGTTTTAAAACCATATGAATGTCATCACGATAGGTTCCATCATCGTATTTGTTGGCATCCGGAATTTTTCCGCACTCCTTAAAACCAAGACTTTCATACAAATGATATGCTCTTTCGTTCCCCTCGATAACGGTGAGTTCTACCTGCTCAAAGCCCGCTTCCTTAATCTTTGCAATCATTCTTTCGAGCATTAATCTTCCCAAGCCAAATCCGGCATATTTCAAGAATATAGCAATTCCAATATCCACACGATGAGAAGATCTTCTGCACGATCCGATTTGGGCGAAGGAACAGTTTCCCGCATATTCATCATCCACGAATGCAAGGATAAGCATCTTTTCATCAGACTCATTCATGTCCTTTATGAATCCCAGCTCTCCTTCCGCAGTGTAATTAATCTCATCCGGATAGGCCAAAAGGAAATCTGTTTCTCCGCTGACTGTCTTAAGATAATCAACAAGCACTTGTGCTTCTGTCAAATCCTCCTTTGCGCTTCTAAGCAAAATCTTTTTTCCATCTAGTAAGTATTCTTCGTCTGTAAATATCATGTCTCAAATTTATCCTTCTTCATCATCCTAAAAAAAGCTATCTCGCTGTTGAGTTTTTCAGCAACTTCTCAAAACCGATACTTTGATACTAGTGTAGAGCCCTTGCAACACCGTTGTCAATCTATTGTAAGATACTTCATGTTACAATGCAGGGAAAAAAGCCGCTAAGATATATTTTATAAGAATTGCCACAGCAAATGCTGCTAATACGATAATCAACCAGGCAACCGGCTTTGGCAGACCTTTTAACCCAGACTCCACTTTCTTTCTCCAACGCATTTTTTCTATAAGTCCTGTTGCCAACAGCGGTGTAAGAATTACGCAAACAAATATCAGAGTAAGACAATAAGTTGATATGTTACTCAACACCGTATTTCCCTCAGGAATACCTATAGTATCAAGGATGAGATATACCACCGCAGCTATAGCTCCGCTGATGCTCATCTTACGTATTTCCTTTAACCTGTTTTCCTGTTCTGCTTCTGCATAATCCGTCATGGATTCTACTACTTTTTTTGTTTCATCTTTCATATTCTCGCTTTTCCTTTCTCCATCAATAATCTCTACAATACTGACATCATAGAACTCAGCTATCTCCGCAAGAAGACTGATATCCGGCAAATTTCTTGATGTTTCCCATCTGGATACTGTCCTTCCGGAAACACCTAATGCCTCTCCGAGTTGTTCCTGAGTGATATTCTTTTCTTTGCGAAGATTCTTAAGAAATTCTCCTATCTTTTGCTGGTCCATCTTCTTTTCTCCTTTCACAGGCAATGTATCATTCACGGCCATCAAATAACACGACACAAAGCGAGAAATGCCGTGTTTACGCTATTAGACACATGTGTCTAAAACCTTTTTTATAGATTCGTATATAATACCGCCTTCAATTTATGATAAAAGGCTCCGCTTTCTTTGATGGAATAGACTGACTGATACGTAGTAGTTGCTCTGTTTTATCCCCCTTTAGATTTACCACCTTTTCATGTTTTTTTCGAATTTATCAACGTACGCCTTCTTTAGCTCTTCTTCAGTAATACCATAACATAACATCACATCATTGTAGTACATGAGAACATCAGCCATTTCCTCAACCAAATCAGTTCTGAGTTCCTTGTCCGTGCATGCATTTGTCCCACCATTTTTCTTTACTATATCTATGACCTCTCCAATTTCTCCGACCATCCAAAGCAATTTATTCTTTCCTGTTTCTGGGCCAATGGGCTCCCATTTATCCTTATACTTTTCCTGTAAGTCTCTTTGCATTTCCTGCATTTCATTTATTGTAAATTCTTCCATCATACTCATGCCCTTCTACTCTTTAGTACAGCATTTGCCCATCTTCGAAAAACTATTTCTCGTTTCGAATTAACTCGATATCCCACAGAAAGAATCATATCGAGATTATATATTTTAGGTTTACGTCCTCCAGAACTTTTATCGGAAAAACCGATAGAAGTTTCATTGAGTTCTCCTGACGATAAAATATTATTTCACTTTTCATGCCCGTTAGCAAACGCAAATCATCCTTCTATTACGCCACTCACCTGTTCTTCAGTTAATGTATTCTGTTCTATTGCCAAAGACGAATGAATAGACTTAATACGGTTATCGCGTCTAAGTTTAGGGTTTTCGATAGCTGTTCTGATACTGTCATTGCTCCGGTAAGCTCTGCTATCTCTATTACGAGATTTGTAATCTCCTTAATTAAAAGTCTTATGATATTTCCAAAAATCGATTGTCTCCTGCAAATCCGACGCATCTACAAAAAGCCCCATCTTCTTGCCAATAGCAATGGCCATATCAACGTACATATTTGCTCTCGCAGTGATTACATAATCACCTACAACCAAAGCATCCCTAACAGAGTGAGTAGATTCTATCCCTTCCAGAATTCCTGCATTATCCAGTTCATCTACACCATTACATATACCTGCAACAAGCTGCTTGTTATCCTTAACAGCACGTATGAAAGAATATACTTCTTCATTGTCAATAGTTGAAATATCTCCACCTGGAATTAAAAGAAGCTCAACCTCTTTAGGATCAATTTCATTTAACGCACATGTGGCATTTATTGAAAACTTTTCTTGAGCAGTGACCGGCTTTCCATCCAGCGTAGCAAATACTATTTCATGTCCAGTACACTGAAGAAAATAGTTAGTAATCACAATTTCGTAAACGCAACATGTCTCATATAGTAATACAACTGATTTCATAGAAATAATTCCACCTCTCTCGATGATTTAACTCACGTATTCAAACACTATTTATTATATGCTAAAGATCAAACAGCATCTATTTTTTTCATCGTTTTTCCTCTAATAAGCATAATTAAAAAGCTAAATCAATGACTCTGCTATATTTTGACTATGCTCTGTTATACGCCTTAGTACTGAAAGATAATCTGAAATATAAACGCTTGATTCTGCATATCCTTCGCCATTTCGTAATAATTTCAAATCAGATTTCTTTACTTTCTTTATCTTCTGTATGAGTTTATCTGTTTCTTCTATGATTTCAGATGCTTTTTTTGCATCACCTTCTACATAAACCAATCGTGTCATTTCCAAAATATGATTCAACTCCATAATCAAAGGCGATACAAGAGACCATATTTCATTCCTTATTTCAATTGTAGATTTATTTACCTTCTTAGCTACTGAAATCAGGTTTAACGAATAATCACTGATTCGTTCCATGTCTCCCAAAGCGTGTAGCATATTTGC